>NZ_JBOHCV010000427.1:0-1650 GCF_050698815.1 Streptomyces sp. | reverse complement strand
CATCATGACTGAGTCCGTCTCCGCTGCCGTGGGCAGCGTGCATGACCTGGACGAACGCCACACCAACCGCAGCGGCGACGCGCCGCTGTCGCTGGTGAAGGAAGACACCACCCCGCCCGTCGTATTGGAGGGCACCGTGCTCCCCGCGGAGCCGGTGGCACCGGCCGCGCCGGCGCGGCACGTCCGCGTTGTTCGCGGGGTGCGGACGGTCGTCACGCACGAGCGCACCCGCGATTCCCTGCGGTTGATCGCACGCCACGGCTCCTACGCCGCCTCTGGCGGGATGATCCTCGCCCGTCGTGCGTGGGACGGACGCAGCACCGCACGGTATGAGCGGATGATGCGCACCGCCGAAGCCGCCGGCGAGCACGACCGCGCGATGGAGTGGGAGCAGCGCGCCGCGACCTTCCGCGCCGCCCGGCACCAGCGCCGCATGGACCTGCTCAAGGCTCCGCAGCGGATCGCCAAGGGCGCCGCCGTCGGGGCGGGAGTCGGGGTGGGTGGTCTCTTGGCGCTGGGCATCGTGATGGCCATAGCCGAGAAGGATGCATCCCTGGTCGGGGCGCCGTTCATGGCGACCATCGAGACCATCAACTGGATCATCTTCATCGCGACCGTCGTGTGGGGCCCTCTGGTGGCGGTCGGGCCGTGGCTGCTGTTGCTCGGGCTGTGGAACATCGGTCGACGCCAGCAGGCGGCCCCGTCCTGGGCCATGCCCGCCGCTCAGCGGTCGACCGATGGCGATCCGATCACCCCGTCCATCGTCGTCACCGCCCTGCGCGATCTGGGCGTCGCTCCGATGCGCAACGCCATCAAGGCCATGGGCGACGCCGGCGCCGGCATGCTCGGCCCGATCCGCATCGCCGGATGCGGAGTCGAGGTCGACGTGACCCTGCCCTCCGGTGTGTCCACGGTGGAGGTACAGGACCGCCGTCGGAAGCTGGCGGAGAACCTGGGACGGCACGAGCACGAGGTGTTCGTGACGATCCCGCAGGCCGCGCGCACGGTGCGGCTGTGGATCGCTGATTCCGGAGCGCTGGACGAGCCGATCGGCACCTCCCCCCTGGTCACCGACCCCGACATGTCGGCCGACTACAAGACGGGCCGCGCGCCGTGGGGCCAGGACCTGCGCGGGGACGCGGCGCTGCTGAGCCTGTATCAGCGGATGCTGCTCATCACCGGCCTGTCCAACCAGGGCAAGACGGCCGCCCTCCGTGCGCTCGCGCTGTGGCTGGCGCTCGACCCGCGGGTGGAGTTCCGCATCGCCGACCTCAAGGGCGTCGGCGACTGGCGCATGTTCACCGACCTGGCCACGACCCTGATCGAGGGCCCCACGGACGAGCACGTCATCGACGCCACCGAGATGCTCGAAGAAGGCGTGCGGGAGATGGAACGCCGCGTGATGGCCCCGCCCGGAACGCACTACGACCCGCTGATCCTCATCGTGGACGAGGCGCAGTTGGCGTTCATGTGCCCCGCCAAGGGCGAGGACGGCCGCCAGTACGGCGGGTCCAAGGGCACCTCGCGGTACTTCATGGCCGCTCGGAAGATCCACAACCAGGGCCGTGCGGTCGACGTGCTGCTGTGGGAGGGCACGCAGGACCCGACCGACCAGAACCTGCCCAAGCTGGTCCGCGAGGGCGCACACAC
>NZ_JBOHCV010000426.1:0-3685 GCF_050698815.1 Streptomyces sp. | reverse complement strand
CCTCGTCGACGTGTACCGCGAGGTGTATGCCGATGAGATCAAGGCCGATCCGTTCTTCTCCGCCGAGAAGTTCGAGGAGCGCCTGACAAGCCAGGCCGGTCTGCCCCGGTGGGAGGCGGACTTGGCGGTCGCGTACGGGAGGCAGCCCGGCACGGGGCGCTGAGCCTGGTGGGAGGAGACGTTGACGATCGATCCCCCAGTCCCTGCCGCGAGAAAGGCCCGTACCGCAGCCGAGCATCCGGCGACGGCGGCATCGAGGTGCGAACCGATCACGCCGAGGACCGTGGCCGCACTCGCCGAATGCAGTGATGCGTCCTTGAACGACGCGGCGTTGTTGACCCAGCCGGCGAGAGGCGCGGACGATTGCGCTCGCTCCGCGGCCTGGGCGGCGACGGCCTCATCGGAGGCGTCTCCGATGATCTGAACGATCCTGCGCTGTTCCGGAAGCTCGTCGAACCAGCCGGCAGCGGTCGCCTCGAGTTCGATCGTGACGACGTGGGCTCCTTCGGCGAGAAGCCGTTCCACCACAGCCCGTCCTACTCCCCTGCCACCGCCGGTGACCACGTACGAGGCGTTACTCCTCATGGCTGCTGCTTCCTTCGCTGTAGCTGAGAGTTGGGGTCGCGCCAGGCGACATGGGTGTCGTGTTGCCAGGGGACTGCGTCCCGAGGATGCCGATTCGGATGGGGGTGCTCACCACAGTGTCTGTTCCTCCTCAGGCTCCGGTGCCCCGGGCATGTTGGGCGGGACCGCCACAGCGGTCAGCTGCTCCCAGGTGTCGTACTGGCCTGCCATCGCGATCAGCAACTGCGCTGTGGCGTAGGCGTCGAAGGTGGCTCGGTGGCGCTGGGCCGACGCGTGCGTGAGGTCGGGCTGGCTGATCAGAGCGTCGAGTGAATAGGACGGCAGGTTCTTGTACGTGGCTCTCGCCAGACGCAGCGTGTCGATCACTCCGGCGGGAGGCCAGTCGGGCAGGTGCCGAATCAGCACCCCGTATTCCGCATGGGCGTTGTGCCCGCAGATCCATGCGTTCCCGCGTTGCGCGTTTTCGCGCGGTTCGAGACGGGAGGCCAAGCCCAACTGCCGCCCGCCGCCTGACCAGCAGCGCACGTCGGCCCCCGCCCGACTGGGTGGGGGCGCCGTCAGTCGAGGTAGCGGATGCGGAGGATGCGGACGCGCATGCCTGGCTCGATGAGGAGGAGCAGTGTGGCGGTGTGTTTCAGCGTGAGGACGCGTTGGACGTCGCCGTCGTTGGTGTGGGGCCGCGTGGTGGCGTAGGGGTCGCGGCAGACGTCGATGAGGGCGGCATCGAGTTCGTGCCGGGCCTTGTCGGGGAGCGCGTTCCAAACGGCTTCGACGTCTGCTTCGTAGCGGAGCTTGTACACCCGGTTAAGGGTGCCAGGTCAGGCGGCCCCTTGTTCGCGGATTCGCGCGGCGGCTTCTTCGAGGCGCTGCGTGCCGTCGATCCATTTGCCGGGGGGTTCTTCACCGCGGGCTTCGTAGGCGAGGATGACGTCTGCTTCGGCGAGGGCTGTGGTGAAGTCGGCGGCGATACTCTCCCACTTGGCGAAGACGGTGAGGAGTTCGTGTGCCGACGCCCGGTTGATCTCGTCGAGGAAGCGCTGCCGCAGGTCGGGGGCTCCGAGGGCGTCGTGGATGCGTTCGATGGTCCACGGCTCGATGCTCATGCGGCCACTCCCTGTGTCCGATGCTTCATATTCTGGGCTCGACCCGGGTCGGGGTCACGTTTTACGTGTCACAACCCTAGCGCGCTCGACACCTTGGGTATCGGTGTCCGGGAAGGTCGTGCTCACGTGCCGGGGATCGCGTCTTGCTCGACGTCGAACCCGCCGGGCTGCGGCGGCTGGAGCGGCCTGCCGCACATGTCGAGTACGTGCGCGCCGTGGCCGTGGGTGACATGGATGATCTCGTAGAAGGTGTGGCGGTGCGGGAACGCCGAACGGGACAGCGCTCCGATCGAGTCGAACGATCCGAGGGTGAAGGGAAGGATGTGCGGCACGGGCACCCTGAGACGGTGCAGCGGAACCTTTCCGGGCCGGCGCTCCTCCGGCTGCTCCCGGTCCTCCGGTTCCACCGTGAACCCCAATCTCCGGGCAGGCGACGCGCCGGGTGGGGGCCGGCGCCGCTACGCCTTCTCGGACCGTTGCCCATCCTCCGTCTGTCGGACACTCTTGCGAAAGAACAATGCAAGCACGCTTGCTTGTTTCTGCTCCCGCTGTCACCCTTACGACGAAGGGCGAGGCGAAGGGAGCCGCGGCGTGGCTGGCGGAGTGACCGGTGCCGTACTGGATGACCTGCGCGCCGAGGGCGACGCGCTGGAACGGCTGGTGGCCGGGCTGGAGGCGAAGGCGTGGGCGCTGCCGACGCCCGCGCCCGGGTGGACCGTCGCGCATCAGATCGCACACCTGGCCTGGACCGATCAGCAGTCGCTGCTGGCGGTCACGGACGAGAGCGCCTTCCGGCAGGCGGCGGAGGCCGCCCTGGCCGCCCCCGACACCTTCGTCGACGACGGCGCTCGGCAGGGCGCCGCACTGCCGCCTGCCGAACTGCTGGGGCAATGGCGGGCCGGGCGCGCCGAGTTGTCGCGGGCGCTGGGAGAAGTGCCGGAGGGGGTCAGGCTGCCCTGGTACGGGCCGCCGATGAGCGCCGCCGGCATGGCGACCGCGCGGATCATGGAGACCTGGGCGCACGGCGAGGACGTCGCCGACGCGCTGGGCGAGCGGCGGGAGCCGACGGCGCGGCTGCGGCACGTCGCGCGGATCGGCGTAAGGGCGCGGGACTTCGCCTACGCCGTCCGCGGCCTGGAGTCGCCGCCGGAACCCTTCCGGGTGGAACTGACCGGCCCCGGCGGCGAGTTGTGGACCTACGGACCGGAGGACGCCGCACAGCGGGTGACCGGCGACGCCGTCGACTTCTGCCGGCTGGTGACGCAGCGGCTGCACCTGGACGACGCCGACGTGCGGGCCGAAGGGCCGGACGCGGCCCGGTGGCTGGAGATCGCCCAGGCGTTCGCGGGTCCGCCCGGTGCGGGCCGGCCGCGCAAGGGAGGGGACGCGTGAGGGACACCCTGCGGGTCGGCAACTGTTCCGGCTTCTACGGCGACCGCTTCGCGGCCATGGAGGAGATGCTCACCGGCGGCCACCTCGACGTCCTGACCGGGGACTATCTCGCCGAGCTGACCATGCTGATCCTCGGCCGGGACCGGCTGAAGGACCCTGGAGCCGGCTATGCGAAGACGTTTCTGCGGCAGCTGGAGACCGGACTCGGGCTCGCCAAGGACCGGGGGGTGCGGATCGTCGTCAACGCGGGCGGTCTGAATCCGGCCGGACTGGCGGGCGCCGTACGGGAGTTGAGCGAGCGGGTCGGCGTGCCGGCGGCCGTCGCACACGTCGAGGGCGACGACGTGCTGGCCCGGGGCGGCTGGGGCGAGGGCGTGCTGACCGCCAACGCCTACCTGGGTGGCGGCGGCATCACCGCCTGCCTGCGCGCCGGCGCCGACATCGTGGTGACCGGCCGGGTGACCGACGCCGCGTTGGTGAGCGGCGCCGCCGCCGCACACTTCGGGTGGGGCGAGGGGCCCGAGGGGGCCGAGGAATCGGAGAAGTCCGAGAAGGACAGAGACGCGCTGGCGGGCGCCGTCGTCGCGGGGCACGTACTGGAGTGC
>NZ_JBOHCV010000425.1:0-2661 GCF_050698815.1 Streptomyces sp. | reverse complement strand
CGAGCTGGCGTACGACGTGCGGGCCGTAGCCCATGAACAGGCTCGCCGTGCACAACACCGCGGCGGCGCGGGCGACTTCGACGTATTCGGGCTCGGGGTAGTAGTGCGACAGCGGCGGGCCGGTGTCGGCGGCGAGGGCGGTGAGGCGGGGGTAGCTGGAGCCGGTGGACCACAGGGCGGCGAGGACGGCGGTGAGGGCGGCGGTGGTGGGGCCGTCCGTACGGGCCAGGGCATGCCGCAGGGCCAGCACGAGGTTGTCCTGCTCGGCCCTGATCCGCTCCCAGGCCGCCCGCGGTTCCGAGCCGAAGAACCAGTCGTGGTGCGCGGCCCCGAAGTCCCGCGCCCAGGCGAGGAAGCGGCCGACGACCTCCTCATCCTCGCCCGCCTCCGCGCGCCGGGCCGCGCTGAACTCCCGTACGGTCTCCAGCATCCGGAACCGCACACCGACCGGGGTGTCGGCGACGGTGAGCAGCGACTGATCGGCCAACTGCTCCAGCAGATGCAGCGCATCATCGCCCAGCACCTGCTCCGCCGCCTCGCCGGAGAAGCCGCCGGGGAATACGGACAGCGTGCGCAGCGCCGCCCTGGCGTCCTCCGCGAGCAGGTTCCAGCTCCACTCCACGACCGCGTGCAGCGTGCGGTGGCGCTCCGGTACGTCCCGCGCCCCGCCGCGCAGCAGCACGAACCGGTCGCCGAGGCGGCGGGCGATCTCCGGCACCGACAGCACTCGCACCCGTGCCGCGGCCAACTCCACGGCGAGCGGCAGCCCGTCGAGGTGGAGGCACAGCTCGGCCACCGCGTCCGGAGGCAGCTCCACGCCGGGCCGTGCGGCCCGGGCCCGCTGCGTGAACAGCTCGGCCGAGGTGTCGAGGCCGAGCTCCGGCAGCGCGTACACCGCCTCCGACGTGAGGCACAGCGGGGCCCGGCTGGTGGCCAGCACCCGCAGGTCCTGCGAGGACGAGACCAGGGTCGCTGCGAGGTCGGCGGCGCCCCGGATGACCTGCTCGCAGTTGTCCAGCACCAGCAGCGCGGGCCCGGAGCCGAGCACGCCGAGGATGCCGGACACCGGGTCGGCCGAGGCGTGGCCGTTCAAGGCGCCGTGCCGCCCCTCGCCCGCGCCGAGCGCGGAGGCCACCTCCGCGGCCACGTCCTCGTCCGCGGTGACGCCGGCGAGCGGCACGAAGTACACCACGCGCTGCTCGGCCCGGCGGCTGACGGCGTGCGCGAGCCGGGTCTTGCCGAGGCCACCGGGGCCGACGACGGTCACGGCGCGGGAGGCGCGCAGCAGCCGCTCCACCGCCGCGATGTCCTCGTCCCTTCCCAGCAGCGGGTTCGGCTCGTGCGGTACGCCGTGCCTGGCCACAGGCGTCTCGCCGCGCAGCAGCTCCTGCTGTACGGCCTTGAGGCCGACGCCCGGATCCGTGCCGAGCTCGTCACGCAGCTCACGGCGGTACGCCTCGTACCGCGTCAGCGCCGCGGACGGGCCCGCCGTCGACGCCTCGCCGCGCAGCAGCTCGGCGAGCACCTCCTCGTCGCGCGGATGCTCCGCGGCGGCCACGGCCAGCGGCCCGGCCGCCTCCGCGTGCCGCCCCAGCCGGGCGAGGGCGAGCGCCTGCGCACGTACGAGGGTGCCGCGGACGGGGGCGCGCTCGGCGCGCAACACGGCTATGGGGTCGTCGCTGTCGCCGGCCCCGTCAGGGGTGCCCTCCCACAGCGCGAGCCCGGCTTCGGCCTCCGCCAGCGATCCCGCGTGGTCCCCGGCCCTGGCCCGGTCCGCGCTGGCGGCGGCGTGCAGCAGCAGGGCGGAGCTGTCGACCTGATCCGCGGCGAGGGTGAGCCGGTATCCGGTCGGCGTGCTCGCGAGGACGCCGGCGCCCAGCTGCGCCCGCGCCCTGGACACGAGGACCTGCACCGCCTTTCCCGGCCGCTCCGGCAACTCGTGCGGCCACAGCCCTTCCACAAGCCGCTCGGTGCCGCAGCCCGTACGCAAGTCGCCCGCGAGCAGCGCGAGGAGGCCGCGGAGCCGGGGAGCGGTGACCTCCTGTCCGCGATAGGCGACACGCGGCAGCAGGGTCAGGTCGGTGGTCACTTGTGCAGAGTAGCCAAGGCCGCCGACCGCCCGGACTCCCACCGAGGGCCGAACTCCCGCCGCTCGGGCGGCCCCCGCAGCCGCGCCGACCGTTTCTCGTTGATAAGGGGCCCGACGGAAATCGCGTTGAACTCTCCGTTCACGTTCCCGCACGCTCAGGGTGTGGACGGACGTGGCTTGTCGAGTCAGCTGTTGGGGTTCCCCGCCGACGCGCGGGTGCTCATCGTCAACAACGACGACTTCGGGATGTACCCCGCCGAACTGTCAGGCGTAACCGCGGGCGAGGGCGATGAGCCGGTCAAGGACGCGGTCGCCGTCGGCGCGAAGCCCGTTGTGCTCGTACTCATTGGTGAGCCATGGCCGCATGGTGGGAATGAGCCGCGCTGTCTCCTCGGAGAAGGCGCGGTCGACGTAGGCGTCGTCCGCGTAGATCGCGGCTGCGCAGGGCACTTGGCAGTCACGGAGCCGCTCGGCGTCGTAGAGCGGCGGCCACTCGTAGTCGGCCAGGAGTTCGGCTGCCTCCCGTAGTGGTGCCAGCTCTCCGTAGTCGCTGAACATCCAGGGGAACACGT
>NZ_JBOHCV010000424.1:0-11761 GCF_050698815.1 Streptomyces sp. | reverse complement strand
GTCGGTGGGCTGGCTCGTCGGGCCGCTGGGAGGCCGCTGGGAGGTGCCGGGGTCGGAGGGCGGGGCGCTGGTGGTGGGGCTCTCTGACGGCGGGGCGGTGGGGATGTCGGCGTCGCCGCCCGTCTCGAGGTCGAAGTCGCGTACCGGCTGGCCCTTCAGGGCGGCCTTGGTGTAATCGCCCCAGATCTGTGCGGGGAAGCCGCCGCCGTTGATCCGCTTCAGGCCGGCGGCGCCGTACAGCGGCTGCTGCACTCCGGTCGTGGAGTTCTGGCCCATCACGCTGATGACGGTGGCCAGTTCGGGGGTGTAGCCCGCGAACCAGGCGGCCTTGTCCTCTTCCGCGGTGCCGGTCTTCCCCGCGGCGGGGCGGCCGGCGCTCTGGGCGGCGGTACCGGTGCCGTTGCGCACCACGTTGCGCAGTACGGCCGTCGTGGCGTCGCTGGCGGCGCGCGGCACCGCCCGCTTGACCTCGTGGTCGGGGAGGTCGATGACCTCCCCGCCGCGGGTGGCCTTCTCCACGAGGCGGTAGTCGGCGTGTTTGCCGTGGTTGGCGAGTGTCGCGTACGCCTCGGCCATGTCGGTGGCGGAGGCGGTGGCGACGCCGAGGGCGATGGAACCGTCCTCGGGCATGTTCGGTGTCTTCTCGGGGAGGCCGAGGTCGATGGCGGTCTGCTTGACCTTCTTGAAGCCGACGTCGACGCCCATCTGCGCGAAGACGGAGTTGACTGACTTGTCCATGGCCTCGGAGACGGGGATCCGGCCGTAGGACTTGTGGTCCTCGTTCTCCGGGGCGTAGCCGGTGCCCTGGCCGTCGCTGATGACTTCGCGCTTGTTGGTGCCGTCGTAGAGGGTGCCGGCGGTGATGGGGTTGCCGTCCTGGGTCTTGGAGTCGTTCTGCAGGGCGGAGGTGAACAGGAACGGCTTGAAGGTGGAGCCGACCTGGTAGTCGCGGCGGGTGGCGTTGTTGACGAACTGCTTGGTGTAGTCGATGCCGCCATACATGGCGACGATCTTCCCGGTCTGCGGGTCGACCGAAGTGCCGCCCGCGCGGACGTACTTGTCCACCTTGCGGTCCTTGTCCAGCTTGGACATCAGCTGGTCGTCGACGGCCTCGCGCATCGCCTTCTGCCGCTTGGGATCGAGGGTGGTGGTGATGCGGAAGCCGCCCGCGGCGAGCCGCCGTTCGTCCACGATCTCGTTGTCGATCAGGTAGTTCTTGACGGCTTCGACGAGGTATCCGCGCTGCCCCGACATGCCCGTGGAGGGCTTGTCACGGCCGGGGTCGGGGAACGTCATCGAGTCCCGCTTCGACTCGGTCAGCCAGCCTTGCTTGACCATGCCGTCCAGCACGTAGTGCCAGCGGGCGACGGCGCGCTCGCGGTTCTCGGGATGGGCCTGAGTGTCGTAGGCGTTGGGCGAGTTGACGAGGGCGGCGAGGTAGGCGCCCTGCGCGGTGCTGAGGTCGCCGATGTCCTTGCCGTAGTAGGCCTGGGCGGCGGCCTGGATGCCGTAGGCGTTGCGGCCGAAGTAGCTGGTGTTGAGGTAGCCCTCGAGGATTTCGTTCTTGCTCACCTCGTTGTCCAGCTTCAGGGCGATGAAGAACTCCTTGGCCTTGCGGGTGAGGGTCTGGTCCTGGTCCAGGTAGTAGTTCTTCACGTACTGCTGGGTGATCGTGGAGCCGGACTGTTTGCCGCCGCCGGTGAGCATGTTCCAGCCGGCGCGGATCATGGCCTTGGGGTCGATGGCCGACTCGTGGTAGAACGCGCGGTCCTCGGCGGCCAGTACGGCGTGCTGGGTGACGCGGGGAACCTGGGAGAGGTCGACGTTCTCCCTGTTCACCTCACCCTGGCGGGCGATCTGGGAGCCGTCGGAGTAGAGGTAGACGTTGGTCTGGGCGGCTGCCGCCTTGTTCGGCGAGGGGATGCTGACCAGCAGATATCCCGCGACGAGCGCGCCGGTGAGGAGGACGAGCAGGAGCAGTACTCCACCCAGCACCCCGCGCCAGGTCGGGATCAGCCGCCGCAGGCCGGTCCTGCGGCGACCGACCGCGGCTGCGCCGGGTCCGTCGGACGGCGGCCTCGAGCGAACTGCGGACGCCGTCTCGGGAGCCGTGGTCGTGGCCGGCACCACCGGCAGCGGGGCGGTGGCCGGCTCCGGGATCCTGGCCGGCTCCGCGGGCGCGGCTTTGACCGGCTCCGGCTCCGACTCCGGCTCGGACTCCGACTCCGACTCCGACTCCGATTTCGCCTCGGACTTCGGCTTCGGCTCAGACTCCGTGACCGGCTCCGTGAGCGGCGGGTCCTCGGCCTCAGGCTGCCCTGGGCGGGACTGCTCGGGGCGGGGCTCCCGGCCCTCGTCCTCGCTCTTCGGCTGGTCACTCATGTCTGCTGGGACTCCTCGTCCAGTATCGGGCGATTCGTGTGGTACGCCCCATAAAACACTCTCGCGTCAAGAGAGCCGTCCACCGGGACCGCCATCCGCCGGGCACCGGCCCCGCCAGGGACTGTACGTGCCGAGGTCCGGCGGCCGTACACCCGATAACCGTTGGCTGCCCGCTCCAGCGGAAGCTAGGCTCTCTCCCTTTGGTCTCGCGTCGGTCTCGCGTCGTTCTCGCGCGGGAAGTTCTACTGGGGAAGACGGAGGAGGACAGCAAAAGGATGCGTCTGTCCGGCCTCTATTTCGCCGTGACGGCCAGCAGTTTCCGCCGCTACGCCACCTACCGGGTCGCGACCGCCGCCGGCGTCTTCACCAACACCGTCTTCGGTTTCGTCCTCACCTACACCTTCGCCGCGCTGTGGAGCGAACAGCCGCACCTGGGCGGCTACGACCAGGCGCAGGCCCTGACGTTCGTGTGGACGGGACAGGCGCTGCTCGCGGCGGCGGCGCTGATCGGCGGCGGCTTCCAGGAGGAGTTGCAGGAGCGCATCCGCAGCGGAGACGTGGCGGTCGACCTCTACCGGCCCGCCGATCTTCAGCTGTGGTGGCTGGCGGCCGATCTGGGGCGGGCGGCCTTCCATCTGCTGGGCAGGGGCATCGTGCCGCTGGCCGTCGGTGGATTCTTCTTCGAACTGGCCCTGCCCACTTCGCCGTTGACCTGGGCAGCCTTTCTGGTCTCGGTCACCCTCGCCGTCGTCGCGAGCTTCGGACTGCGCTATCTCTTCGCGCTGAGCGCCTTCTGGCTGCTCGACGGAACCGGTCTGAACACGCTGAGCACCCTGCTGAGCATGTTCTTCTCCGGGATGCTGCTGCCGCTCACCGTCTTCCCGGGAGCCTTCGGCGAGTTGGTGCGCCTGCTGCCGTGGGCGGCGACGATGCAGGTCCCGGCGGACGTGCTGCTGGGCGAATACCACGGGGCCGGGGTGCTGGCCGCGTTCGGCTTCCAGGCGGCGTGGGTCGTGGCGCTGCTGGGAGCGGGCCGGCTGCTGCAGTCGCTGGCCACCCGCAAGGTGGTGGTCCAGGGTGGCTGAGACCCGCTTCGCGCAACTGTGCTGGGGTGTGCGCGCGTACGGCTTCATCGCGGCCATGTGGGTGCGCTCGACCATGACTTACCGGGCGTCGTTCGTGATGATGGCCGCGGCCAGCTTCGTCACCTCCCTGCTCGACTTCGTCGCCATCACGATCATGTTCTCGCACATCGACGCACTCGGGGGCTTTTCGCTGCCCGAGATCGCCCTGCTCTACGGCACCTCCGCCACCTCGCTGGGCCTGGCCGATCTGCTGCTGGGCTCTGCCGCCCGGGTCGGCTCGCGGGTGCGGGACGGGACGATGGACACCATGCTGGTGCGGCCCGTGCCCGCCCTGGCGCAGGTCGCGGCGGACCGGTTCGCGCTGCGCCGGCTGGGGCGCATCACCCAGAGCGCGCTGGTGCTGGGCTGGGCCCTGACCCGGGTGGACATCCACTGGTCGCCGTGGACGCCGCTCGCACTGGCGGCGATGCTGCTGAGCGGCGCCGCGATCTTCGGTGCGGTCATCGTGCTGGGCGGCGCGTTCCAGTTCTGGGCGCAGGACGCGGCGGAGGTGCAGAACGCCTTCACCTACGGCGGCGCGACGCTGCTGGAGTACCCGCCGACGATATTCGCCAAGGACCTGGTGCGCGGGGTGACCTTCGTGATCCCGCTCGCCTTCGTCAACTGGCTGCCCGCGCTACGGCTGTTGGGCCGTGACGATCCGCTGCGGCTGCCGGGCTGGCTGGACTTCGCCGGGCCCGCGGTGGCGGCGGCCTGCTGCGCGGTGGCCGGCCTGGCGTGGCGGACGGGACTGCGCGCGTACCGCAGTACGGGCAGCTGAGCGGGAGATGACCTGGAGGGGCGGGAGATGACCGAGGACTTCATCGTGCTGGAGGACCTGGAGAAGGTCTTCCAGGTACGCCGGAAGGCGGGGCCGCTGCGCCGGAGCCGGCACGAGGTTCGCGCCGTGGACGGGATCTCCTTCAGCATCCCGCGCGGCGCGATGGTCGGCTACATCGGGCCCAACGGCGCCGGGAAGTCGACCACCATCAAGATGCTCACCGGCATCCTCACCCCCAGCGGCGGCCGGCTGCGGGTGGCGGGAATCGATCCGTCCCGGGAGCGGACCCGGCTGGCCCGGCGGATCGGCGTCGTCTTCGGGCAGCGCACCACGCTGTGGTGGGACCTGCCGCTGCGCGACTCCTACGAGCTGGTGCGGCGCATGTACCGCATCCCCGAGTCCCGCTACCGGGCGAATCTCGACCGCTGCGTCGAACTGCTGGACCTCGGCGCGCTGCTCGATGTGCCGGTGCGGCAGCTGTCGTTGGGACAGCGGATGCGCGGCGACATCGCGGCGGCGCTGCTGCACGACCCCGACGTGCTCTATCTGGACGAGCCGACGATCGGGCTCGACGTGGTCAGCAAGGCGACGGTGCGCCGCTTTCTGAGCGACCTGAACGCGACGGAGGGCACGACCGTACTGCTCACGACACACGACCTGACCGACATAGAGCAGCTGTGCGAGCGTGTGATGATCATCGACCATGGCCGCCTGATGTACGACGGCGCGCTGGCCGGGCTGCACGAGGTGGGCGAGAGCGAGCGGACCCTGGTGGTGGACCTGGAACGGGAGTTGCCGCCCATCGAGGGGATACCGGGGGCCCGGACCGTACGGACGGAGGGGCCGCGCCAGTGGCTCGCCTTCCCCGCGTCGGCGAGCGCGGCACCGGTCGTCTCGGCCGTCGCCGCGGGGTATCCGCTGGTGGACCTGTCCGTACGCGAGCCGGCCATCGAGGACGTCATCGCCCGCCTCTACTCGGGCCGCTGACGCGGCCGGGCCTACGGCCGGGTTGGAGGCGCGAGCCCGCAAGCCCCCGGGCAGGGACCCCTGGGGGCACGCCCCCTGGCTGCGCCGGGGAGACCCCCACCCGGCTCAGTCAGGGGGATGAGCCAAGGGCGGAACCACCCTGCGGCCCGAAGGCTCAAGCGCTGGGGCCACCGGGTCCCGGGCCACAACCCTGGGCACAGGTCGCAAGGCCGCAGGCCCGGGGGCGCCGGGGCGAGAGCCCCGGCAGCGGGCCAGGGCCGCAGGCCCGGGGGCAGGGGGCCCCGGAGGAGCCAGGGGAACCGGGAAATCCGGTCCGCCGGGACCTACAGCTTGGCCGGCGACGACCCCTTGAGCATCTTCAGGTCCAGCGACTGCGCCATCGCGCGGTAGCCGTTGTCGCTCGGGTGCAGGTGGTCGCCGGAATCGTAGGCCGGGCGCAGCCGGTTGGGGTTGGCCGGGTCGCGCAGCGCCGCGTCGAAGTCCACGACGTCGTCGAAGACCTTGCCGTCCCGGATCTGCTCGTTGACCTGCTGGCGGGTGGCGTCCAGCTCCGGGCGGTACCCGCGGTGGCCGCCGAACGGCGTGAGCGTGCCGCCGACCACGCGGAGGCCGCGCCCGTGGGCTTCCTTCACCAGCTGCCGCAGCCCGGCCACGATCTCGTCGGCGTCGTGCTCCCGGGGCGGCTTGATGATGTCGTTGAGACCCATCTCGATGACGACGGCCTTCACGCCCGTGTGGGAGAGCACGTCGCGCTGCATCCGGGTCAGGCCGCTGGGGCCGTTGTTGGGCGAGTAGCGGGGGCCGTCGACGAGGACGCGGTTGCCGCTGATGCCTCCGTTGAGCACGCTGTAGTGCGGTGCGTCGCGTTCGGTGCGCATGCGTTCGGCGAGGAAGTCGGTCCAGCGGCGGTTGGCGCCCGGGCTGGAGGTGATGCCGTCGGTGATGGAGTCGCCGAGCACGGCGACCGCTCCGCGGGTCTCGGAGCTCCAGACGTCCACCGCGGTGAGGTAGCGCCAGTAGGGGCTCTGCTCGGTGAAGGCGGTGCCTGCCGTCTCGTCGGCCCGGTCGCCCTCGGCGACGTAGCTGGTCTGCCGCGCGTAGGGGTGGTAGGTCACCGGACCGGACGGCTTCGGGGAGTACGTGGTGACCAGCAGGTCCGCGGCGTCGGGGACGTTGAGCCGGGCGGCGTCGCTGGTGACCGAGGAGCCGGGGGGAATGGTCACCGAGCGGGAGTTGTCGAAGGTCAGCCGGCGCATGGAGCCGGTCGCCGCTGTCGGGTTGCTGGGCGCGGCGGCGAGGGCGATGGTCGCGTGGGTAACGGTCAGCGGCCGGGTGCCGTAGAGGTTGGACAGCCGGATCCGGGCGCCGGTGCCGCCGACGGAGGTGTGCACCACGTTCCGTATGGACATCTTCGCGAAGCCGTTGCGGGTGTTCGGTTCGGCCGCTACGGCGGGGGCGGACCAACTGCCCACCCAGACACCGGAGGAGGCGGGTGACGCGGGGTTGCGCGCGCTCGAGGAGGTGCCGCCCAGGCCGTCGTCGTCGCTGCCGACGCCGATGAAGACGGCGGTCGAGATGAGCACGACGATCGCCGCCAGTCCGGCCAGCAAGGCATAACCCATGTTTCTGGTCACGCGCGGTGTATCTCCTCGGGCAGGCGGAGCCCATGGCTCCGGGTGGTCGCGGTGGCATGATCCCACGATGAGGACGCGGCCCTCCCCTGGGGGCGGCCGGCCCGGCGGGGGACGGCGTCCCGGAGAGACAGACGCCGGAATCCCGGGCCGCGTTCCACCTTTCAGGCACCTTGGGACACTGTAGGGGGGACAGGCCGAACGGTGGAGCGGAATGGATCGGGCGAAAACGGGCGAGATCGCTGCCGGGAACGACAGCGGAGTGAGAGCGATCACCGGCGGGATCGGCACGTTCACGGCGGCCGACGAGGAACGGCGCCGTGGTGTGCGCCGGATGAAGACGATCGCGACCGGCGCGCTGCTGATGATGGCGACGGTGTTCGTGCTGGCGAAGTGGGCGCAGCACGCGGGCGCGGGCGGCTGGACCGGCTATGTCGCGGCTGCCGCCGAGGCCGGGATGGTGGGTGCGCTGGCGGACTGGTTCGCCGTGACGGCTCTCTTCCGGCGGCCGATGGGGCTGCCCATTCCGCATACCGCCATCATTCCCACCAAGAAGGACCAACTCGGTCAGACCCTGGGCGACTTCGTGGGCGAGAACTTCCTCTCCGGCGACGTGGTCCGCAGCCGGCTGCGGGCGGTGGGCATCGGCAGCCGGCTGGGCGCCTGGCTCGCCGAGCCGGAGCACGCGGACCGGGTGACGGCGGAGCTGGCCACGGCGCTGCGCGGCGCGCTCGCCGTGCTGCGGGACTCCGATGTGCAGGCGGTGGTGGGTGAGGCGGTCACGCGGCGGGCCGACGCACAGGAGATCGCGCCCGGCCTGGGGTCGATGCTGGAGAAGGTGGTGGCGGACGGCGGCCACCGGCGCGTGGTCGATCTGGTGTGCGTACGGGCCGCGGAGTGGCTGGAGCTGCACAGCGACTCCGTCATGGATGCCGTGACGGGTGGCGCGCCCGGCTGGACGCCCCGGTTCGTGGACCGGAAGGTCGGCGACCGCGTCTACCGCGAGCTGCTGCGGTTCGTGACCGAGATGCGGGACATGCCCGGACACCCGGCGCGCGGCGCGGTGGACCGCTTTCTCACCGACTTCGCGACCGACCTGCGGCGGGATCCGGAGACCCGGGCACGGGTGGAACGGCTCAAGAGTGAGGTGCTGGGGCGCGGCGAGGTGCAGGACCTGATCGCCTCGACCTGGGCGGCGGTGCGTTCGATGATCGTCGGAGCCGCCGAGGACGAGCGCAGTGAACTGCGGGTACGGGCGCGGGCGTCACTGCTGTCGCTGGGGAAGCGGATGGCGGAGGACGAGCGCCTGCGCGGCAAGGTCGACGGCTGGGTCGAGGGCGCGGCGGTGTACGTCGTCACGACCTATCAGGAGGAGATCACCTCACTGATCACCGAGACGGTGGCGGGCTGGGACGCGGAGCACACCTCGAAGAAGATCGAGGCGCACATCGGCCGCGACCTCCAGTTCATCCGGATCAACGGCACCGTGGTGGGCGCTCTCGCGGGCCTCGCGATCTACACGGCGGTCGGGCTGCTCGGAGGCTGAACGAGCAGCCCGGCAGCCCCGGCAGCCCGCGACGAGCAGCCCGGTGGCCCGCGCCGTCAGCTCGGCTTGCAGACCTTGGTCAGCTCCTTGGCCGACGAGCCGACCGGGCCGAGGTTCAGCGGGCGGCCCGCGTCGAGGTCCTTCTGGGAGTTCTCGACGGCCTTGTTCATGTCGTCGACCGCCTTGCTGACGTCGGCGTCGCCCGTGTCCTTGTCGATCTTCTCGAGGTTCTTGTCGATGCGGTTCAGCGACTTGCGCGCCTGCTCCGGGTTCTCGACGGAGCCGTCCGCCACCGCCTGCTGGAGGTCGCTGACGGACTTGGAGACGGTGACGGCGGTGTTGGCACAGCTGAGCGCCTTGTCCACCGCGCTGCAGCCGGTCAGGGCCGATGCGGCGAGCGCGGTGGTGCCGAGGGCGGCGGCGAGCAGGGGGCGGCGCACAGGCATCCTCTTCCTGGTGAATGGACGGGCCGCACGGCATGACCCGCGCGGCCCGTACCTCTTATGACGTGTCGAGCATGCGCAAAGTTTCCCCGCGCGGCGCTCGATTTTCCAGTCGTGTGCCGGTCTTGCGTACGTGCCCGGTTCAGCCGCCGAGCGACTGCCGCTGGGCGCCGTCCAGTTCGGCACATCCCTTGACCGCGAGATCGAGCAGACCGTTGAGTTCCTCACGGGCGAAGGGCTCACCCTCGGCGGTGCCCTGCACCTCGATGAAGCGGCCGTCGCCGGTGCAGACCACGTTCATGTCGGTCTCGGCGCGTACGTCCTCCTCGTAGCACAGGTCCAGCAGCGGTGCCCCGTCGACGATGCCGACGGAGACTGCGGCGACCGTCCCGGACAGCGGCTTGGCCTTGCTCTTGATGATCTTCTTCTCCTGCGCCCAGCTCACGGCGTCGGCCAGCGCGACGTAGGCGCCGGTGATCGCCGCGGTGCGGGTGCCGCCGTCGGCCTGGAGGACGTCACAGTCGAGCACGACGGTGTTCTCACCGAGCGCCTTGCCGTCCACGACCGCCCGCAGCGAGCGCCCGATCAGACGGGAGATCTCATGGGTGCGGCCGCCGATCTTGCCGCGTACGGACTCGCGGTCCCCACGGGTGTTGGTGGAGCGGGGAAGCATCGCGTATTCGGCGGTGACCCAGCCCTGGCCGCTGCCCCGGCGCCAGGGCGGCACGCCTTCGGTGACGCTGGCGGTGCACAGGACTCTGGTGTCGCCGAAGGAGACCAGGACGGAGCCTTCGGCGTGCTTGCTCCAGCCGCGTTCGATCGTGATGGAGCGCAACTGGTCGGCCGTGCGGCCGTCGATACGAGACATGGGTGCGAGCCTAGCCCGTCAGCGGAAACACTCGTTCCGGTCAACGGCCGGAAGCGCGACGACCGTCATTTCATGTCTTCGATCTCTCCCGCGATCAGGTCGGCGTCGGTCCCGATGACGACCTGGACCGCCGTGCCCATCCTGACGACCCCGTGCGCACCGGCGCCCTTCAGCGCGGCCTCGTCGACGAGCTCGGGGTCCTCGACCTCGGTACGGAGCCGGGTGATGCAGCCCTCGACCTCGGCGATGTTGTCGATGCCGCCGAGCCCGGCGACGATCTTCTCAGCCTTGCTGGCCATGTCTCACTCCCGATGTCCGGCACTGTCCCGACCCACTCCCCGGCAGAGGTCTACGCCAGTATGCGGCAACTTTCAGAACTGGATGCGCGCGGGGTCGGCGATGGCGAAGTTCTCCCGTTGCCGGGGTACATACCACGTTTTTCCGGACAGCGAAAAGCTGCGCATTCCGTCTGCCACTGCCAACATGCTAAAAGAGGTCTGAACCACTGACGGGAAATGCTCTGCGCAGCCCCCGGAGAGGCCCGAGGTCACCTGGACCACTGGAGGAAGTTGATGTCCACCGCAAGCGTCGCCCGTACGAAGGGCCGGGGCTCGGGCGCGATGGGTGTCGCCCAGCGCATCGGCCGCAGCCTCATGCTGCCGATCGCCACCCTGCCGGCGGCCGCCCTGATGGTCCGGCTCGGCCAGCCCGACATGCTCGGCCGCCCGGGTCTCCCGGACTCCCTGAACCGCGTCGCCGAGTTCCTCGCGAAGGGCGGCGGCGCGCTGATCGACAACATGCCGCTGCTGTTCGCCGTAGGCATCGCGGTGGGTTTCGCGAAGAAGTCGGACGGCTCGACCGCCCTGGCGGCCGTGGTCGGCTACCTGGTCTTCAAGAACGTGCTGGGGGCCTTCACCGACGGAAACCTCCCCAAGGTCCCCAAGGTCGTCGGCGGCAAGGTCGCCCAGGTCGCCGCGCCGGTGGACGCGGGCGTGCTGGGGGGCGTGGTGATGGGCCTCGTCGTCGCCCTGCTCTACCAGCGCTACTACCGCAAGAAGCTCCCCGACTGGCTGGGCTTCTTCGGCGGCCGCCGCCTCGTCCCGATCCTCTCCGCCTTCGCGGGCCTCTTCCTCGGCGTCATCTTCGGCTACATCTGGCCCGTGCTCGGCAGCGGACTGCACAACTTCGGTGCGTGGCTGGTCGGTTCGGGCGCCGCGGGCGCGGGTGTCTACGGTGTCGCCAACCGGGCCCTGATCCCCATCGGCATGCACCACCTGCTCAACGCCTTCCCCTGGTTCCAGGCCGGTTCCTACAAGGGCCAGCACGGCGACATCGCCCGCTTCCTGGCCGGGGACCCCAGCGCGGGACAGTTCATGACCGGCTTCTTCCCGATCATGATGTTCGCCCTGCCCGCGGCCTGTCTCGCGATGTACCACTGCGCGCGCCGGGACCGGCGCAAGTTCGTCGGCGGCCTGATGCTCTCCCTCGCGCTCACCGCCTTCATCACCGGCGTCACCGAGCCGATCGAGTTCTCGTTCATGTTCATCGCGCCGGCGCTGTACGCGATCCACGCGCTGCTGACCGGCGTCTCGATGGGACTGGCCTGGGCGCTCGGCATGAAGGACGGCTTCGGCTTCTCGGCCGGTGCGATCGACTTCGTGCTGAACCTGGGCATCGCGACCAACCCGTGGGGCCTGATGCTGCTCGGCCTGGTCTTCGGCGCGCTCTACTACGTCGTCTTCCGCGTCGCCATCATCAAGTTCGACCTCCCCACGCCGGGCCGTGAGCCCCAGGAGCCGGAGGAGGAGGAGGAGGAACGGGAGACGACCGCCGTGAACACGGGCAAGGTCCCGGAATCGGTCGCCGTCAGCGTCCCGAACACGGTCACCGGCAAGTCGACTGACAAGGATGACCAGAAGGAGAACGAAAAGGGGGACGACGAGGGCAAGGACGAGACCAAGGCCCCGATCTGAGGATCGTCCCGCCCGCGCGCCCGCTG
>NZ_JBOHCV010000423.1:0-7016 GCF_050698815.1 Streptomyces sp. | reverse complement strand
CCACTCGGTTGTACGACGTACCACTCACGGTGATATCCCTGCAGCGGACCGTCAACAGTGCCTGTGCGTGCGGCCTGCTGATACGCGTGGGACGTCATCGGCGGAGCTTTCCTGTCCGGGCTCGTTCGTCTTGAGCGGTGGAGGAACCCTAGCGCCAGATTCTCGTCACGTTCCCCGAGGTTCGGGCGGCGTCACTCGAACGCGGAGAGCCGTCCCACGTGCTGTGAGCACCGGTGGTGGCTCCGGCGGCTGAGGTCGCGCACACTTGCCGGGTGAGTCCGACCGCCAAACTCTGGCCCCTCGCCCCAGTGGGCCTGGCCGACTTGATGCAAGCTGCCAAGGCCGTGTTCTTCGACTTCGACGGGCCGCTCTGCGATGTCTTCTTCGCGCACCCTGCCGCAACCGTCGCGGAGGAGCTGAAGACCGCCGCGAAGGGTGTCTGGGGGGAACTCCCCGGTCAGTTGGAGTCCTCCAGCTTGATCTAGCGCGGAACCCCGGGCGTTCACGCCCGGGAGGAAGCGCTTCTCTGGATTGCTCTGACCCGCAGGTGCCCGCGGGCCTGCACTGTTGACCTCAGCCAGGTCGCTTCTGGTTCTCGATGTACTCCTTAATGATCTCCAACGGTGCTCCGCCGCACGAGGCGGCGAAGTACGAAGGCGACCAGAAGTGGTCACCCCACAGGTACTTACGGATATGGGCTGGGAACTCCTGACGGAGCCGCCGGGCGGAGACGCCCTTGAGAGAGCCGACCAGCCGGGACAAGGCGACTTTGGGCGGGTAGTGCACCAGCAGGTGGACGTGGTCTCTCTCCCCGTTGAACTCCACCAGTTCGGTGTTGAAGTCCGCGCACACGTCACGCATGACCTCCTCGCAGCGCCGGAGGATCTCATCGGTGAACGGGCCGCGCCGATACTTGGGTGTGAAGACCAAGTGCGCGTGAAGGGTGTATACGACTGTTCTACCCCTGCGGATATTGGGGTTTGGTTCCCAACGTGGTGACATAGATCAATGATAGGATCACGCCCGTGAAACTCGTTGTGCAGGTGAAGCTGATGCCGGAGGCCGAGCAGGCCGCCGCACTTCTCGCGACCCTGCGCATGGTCAACGAGGCCGCGAACTGGGTGTCGGGGGTGGCGTTCGAGCAGGGTGTGCCCCGCGAGTACGAGCTGCGCAAGCACACCTACGCGGAGTTGAAATCGCGGGGGCTGGGGGCGCAAGCAGCCCAGCACACCATCAAGAAGGTCCGCGACGCCTACACGACGCTCAAGGCCAACATCAAGGCCGGGAACCTCGGCAAACCGGGCTCGAAGCGGCGCCGGAAGGCCGAGTCCAAGCCCATCACCCTTCGGCCCGAGGCAGCCCAGCCGTACGACGACCGGTGCCTGAGCTGGCAGTACGACGCGCAGACGGTGTCCATCTGGACCACCGCCGGACGCGTCCGGGGTGTACGGTTCGTCTGCTCCGCCGACGGCCTCAAGATGCTGCGCGAGTACCGGCAGGGCGAATCGGATCTGGTGGAACGCGACGGCGTGTTCTACCTGATCGCCACCTGTGAGGTCCCCGAGGAGAAGCAGTACGAGCCCGACGGGTTCATTGGTGTCGACCTCGGCATCGTCAACATCGCCACCACGTCCACCGGCTATCAGGCCGCCGGGCGCGACCTGAACCGGCACCGCAGACACCACGGCGATCTACGCGAGAAGCTCCAGCGCAAGGGCACCAAGTCCGCCAAGCGGCTTTTGAAAAAGCGCAACCGGCGCGAGCAGTGCTATGTCTCCAACACCAACCACGTCATCGCGAAGACGATCGTGACCGAGGCTGAACGCACCTCGGCCGGAATTGCCCTGGAAGACCTGGGCGGCATCCGGCAGAGGGTACGGCTCCGCAAGCCCCAACGGGTCATGCTCCACTCCTGGGCCTTCGCCCAGCTCGGAGAGTTCATCGCGTACAAGGCACGCCGCGCAGGCGTGCCCGTGGTTCACGTCGACCCCGCCTACACCTCGCAGACGTGCTGCGAGTGCGGGTACGTCGACAAGAAGAACCGGGTCGACCAGGCCCTCTTCATCTGCCGGAACTGCGGGGTCGTTGCCCACGCGGACCGGAACGCTTCCCACAACATCGCCCAACGCGGCGCCGTGGTGTGGAACGCGGGGCGTGAGTCACGCGTCCCTGCCACCCCGTAAGGGGTGTCTGGACGGAGGAGTCCACCCAGCAACCAGCTGGGCACTACCTCCAAGCCCGGTCCTTCGGGACCGGGTCAAGTTGACGGCATGCCTTACCTCGGCCCACCTGAGGCTCCCAGAGCTGCTGGGCTCGTAGCAGCTGTGCGCTGGGCTTGCGATGGACACGCTGAGGCTGACTCTCCCACGACGAAACGGCTCTTGGCCGAGCTCCGTCAGAGGCTGGATCCGCACTGCATCGCGGCATTCTCAGACGTGGAGCTTCTCGCCGCCTGGAACGACGTACCCCTTCGCAAGCGCGCGGATGTCGTACAGCTGCTCCGGGGATGCCGAGACTCCTGGCTGCCAACGGTGTCGATCGCCGCCCCGGCCAGGGCCACGCACGCGATGCTGGTCGACTAGAAAGGCATGCGGCGGCGGGTGCGGCGGCCCGCGGTGCCGGCGGTCCGCCGCCGGGCCGGTCAGCTGCCGAGCGGCCCCGGCACGGACTGCTCGGCCCAGATGACCTTGCCGTCCTTGGTGTAGCGGGTGCCCCAGCGTTCGGTGAGCTGGGCGACGAGGAAGAGGCCCCGTCCGCCCTCGTCCATGGTGGCGGCGTAGCGCAGATGCGGCGAGGTGCTGCTGCGGTCGGAGACCTCGCAGATGAGCGTACGGTCGCGGAGCAGCCGTACATTGATGGGCCCGGCGCCGTAGTGCATGGCGTTGGTGATCAGTTCGCTGAGGATCAGCTCCGTGGTGTCCACGAGACCCTCCAGCTCCCACTCCGCGAGCCGCGCGGAGACGGCGGCGCGTGCGCGGCGAACGGCGGCGGGGTCCGACTCCACGTCCCACTCGGCGACCTGCTCCGCCCCCAGCACCTGCGTACGGGCGACGAGCAGCGCGATGTCGTCGCTCTGGACGTCCGGGACGAGGGCGTCGAGCACGGCGTCGCAGGTCTGCTCGGGGGACTGGTCCGGGTGCGCCAGGGTCTCGCGGAGCAGCCGGAGCCCGGTGTCGATGTCCTGGCCACGGCGTTCGACGAGGCCATCGGTGAACAGGACGAGTCTGCTGCCCAGGGGCAGCTGCAACTCGGCGGATTCGAAGGGCAGTCCGCCGATGCCGAGGGGAAGACCCGAGGGTACGTCCAGGAACTCCACCGTGCCGTCGGGGTGTGCGAGCGCGGGCGCCGGGTGGCCGGCTTTGGCGATGGCGCAGTCCCGGGACACGGAGTCGTAGACGGCGTACAGGCAGGTGGCGCCGGTGATGGTGGTCTCGTCGCCGGCCGCGACGGCGTCCTGGTCGGTGAGGGCGACCAACTCATCGAGGTGACCGAGGAGTTCGTCGGGTGGCAGGTCGAGGGAGGAGAAGTTCTGCACGGCGGTGCGCAGCCGTCCCATGGTGGCGGCGGCGTGCAGCCCGTGCCCGACGACGTCGCCCATGACCAGCGCGACGCGGGCGCCCGGCAGGGGGATGACGTCGAACCAGTCGCCGCCGACTCCCTCCTGCGCCGGGAGGTAGCGGGAGGCGACCTCGACGGCGGCCTGTTCGGGCAGGGCGCGGGGCAGCAGGCTCCGCTGAAGCCCCACGGCCATGCCGTGCTCGCGGGTGTAGCGGCGTGCGTTGTCGAGGGACACCGCGGCGCGGGCGGCCAGTTCGGCGGCGAGGGAGAGGTCGTCCTGTTCGAAGGGCTCGGGTTTCTCGGAGCGCCAGAAGTTGACGACTCCCAGCAGCACGCCGCGGGCGCGCAGCGGCGCCGCGATGATCGAGTGGATTCCGTAGTCGATGACCCGGGAGGCCCGTGCGGGATCGACCGCCTGCCACCCCGGGGATTCCGCCAGACGAGGCACCAGGACGGCCTGCCCGCTCTCGACGCCACGGGCCTGCGGCGATGACGGCACGAAGTTGATCAGGTCGCCGACGGCGAAGAGGGGAGCGTCGTCGCGGATGCCGCTGAAGGCCGTGCGCCGCATCCGGACACCGCCGTCGCTGGTGCTGGTGCCGTTCACCCCGGGTTCGTCACCGTGCAGCACGGGCTCGACCAGGTCGACGGTGACGTAGTCGGCGAAGCGCGGCACCGCGACCTGCGCCAGCTCTTCGGCCGTACGCGTCACATCGAGGGTGGTGCCGATGCCGCCGGTCGCGTCGTAGAGCAGCTTCAGCCGCCGCCGGACCAGCTCGACCCTCTGCGACGCCTCGCCGATCATCTCCATCACCTCATCGGTGCCGACCCGGTCCTCTCCGGCCACGGCGTCGACGGCAAGCCGCGCGGACGCCGTGCCGACCGAACCGGCGAGCTGGGCTTCCGTGTGATGGATCAGCTCCGGGGCCGCTTGGGCTGACAGTGAGTCGGGTCTCGTTCCGGAGTAGGAGAGCAACGACCGCTGGGCGCCCTCCCGGCCGAGGAAGCGCTCCAGCAGCGTCTGCAGTTCGCCGACCGTGGCACGGGCCTGCAAGCGCCGCTCCCTGACCGGCTCCGCGAGGATGTCGACGAACTGCACCGCCTGCGCCCGTTCGGTGGCGTCGGGTCGGCCGGCGAGTGAGACTGCGACATACCCGCCGATGTTCAGCAGCGCACTCCAGAACATCGCATGGCTGATCGGGTCCATTCCCTCCAGGCCCAACAGCTGCTGCGGCCGGAGCAGCTCGATGCCGAGCGGGCCCTCGCGCAAGAACGCGGCAGGCAGCAGCCCGGCCTCGGCGAAGCTCGGCAGCAGCAGGGTGTACGCCCACACGGCGAACCCCGCCACCAGGCCGACCAGCACGCCCTGGCGGGTGCCGCCCTTCCAGAACAGTCCGCCCAGGATCGCGGGCGCGAACTGCGCCACAGCCGCGAACGACACCGTGCCGATCATCCCCAGCGCCGGCCCCTCGCCGGCGAGCCGGAAGTACGCGTACCCGAGCAGCAGGATCAGCACGATGGCCGCCCGGCGAATGCCCAGCACCAGCCCGGCGACGTCGTCCCGCTGCGCCAGCCGGGACTTGCCGCGCAGCAGCAGTGGCATCACGAGTGAGTTCGACACCATGGTGCTGAGCGCGATCGTCTCGACGATGATCATGCTGGTGCCCGCGCTGACGCCGCCGATGTAGACGAGCAGCGCGAGTGCCTGCGGGCCTTCGGCCATCGGCAGGGCCAGCACATAGGTGTCGGCGTCGACGGCGTCTCCGAACCGCAGAAGCCCACCGGCCGCGATCGGAAGCACGAAGAAGGTGATCGCGAGCAGATAGAGCGGGAACAGCCACATCGCCCGTTTGAGGTGCCCCTCGTCGACGTTCTCGACGACGATCATCTGCCACTGCCGGGGCAGCAGCACGATCGCCAGCATGGACAGCACGTTGAGCCAGACCCACGTGCTGTTGCTGGTCTCCTCCCCCAGCGTGAACAGCTCGGTGAGGCCGGCGTCCGCTGCCTGGGAGAACAGGTCGTCGAACCCCCCGAACAGCCAGAAGGTCACAAAGATCCCGGCTGCGAGGAACGTCACGAGCTTGACCACGGACTCGAACGCGATGGCGGCGACAACGCCCTCGTGGCGTTCAGTGGTGTCCAGGTGACGGGTGCCGAAGAGGATGGTGAACGCGGCGAGCAGCAGCGCTACGTAAAGACCGGTGTCCTGGAACAGCGGGACGTGGTTCAGCTCCGAGGTGGAGGTGATCTCGGGGTGCCGCCGAATGATCTCGAAGGTGTTGGAGACCGCCTTGAGCTGCAGCGAGATGTAGGGAACGATCCCGACCACAGCGATGATCGTCACCAGGCCGCCCAGCGAGGCGCTCTTGCCGTAGCGGGCGGAGACGAAGTCGGCCAGTGAGGTGATCCGGTGCCGGCGGCTGATCCGGATGATTCTGCGCAGCACCAGCCAGCCCAGCGCGAACATGAGCACGGGCCCCAGGTAGACCGACAGGAAGCTGACTCCATCCGTGGCGGCCGTGCCCACGTTGCCGTAGAAGCCCCACGCGGTCTCATACACCGCGAGGGACAGCGCGTAGACGGTGGCGTTGTTGATCAGGCTCCGGCCGGCGTCCGCCCGCCGGTCACCGTAGAAGGCCACGGCGAAGAGCAGACCGAGGTACGCGACCGACACAGCGACGATGACCCAGGTCTGGAGCACGGCACTACCTCGATCTGCGGCCGATGACGGCGACCAGACCCATCACGATCGCCCAGACGAGATAGAGGTAGGCCCAGAGAACCGGGACGCCGAAGACCTGGTCCATGTGGTCGAACTGCGTCAGCAACGGCGGAACGATCAGCACGGCCCCCAACGCCGCCACGGCCGCCAGGCGCGCGGTGAGCTGCTCGTCGTCTCGCGGCTCCGCCACGGCTGCCTCCGCATCCTCTATGCCACGCCTTGCGACCGCCCAGGTGCGTCCAGTGCCGTACCACGGCGCCGACCGGCACCGCCATGACCAGGACTCCGCCCAGTCCAACACGTCACCGAGACGCCTGCTGGCTCATCGAAGATCGCCACGCCCACTCCTGCCGTCCGTGAGACAAATCCGTGAGACGAACAGGCCCCGGCCATGCTGCGAAGCCGGGGCCAGAGCTGTCGGTTCCGTGGCCGTGAGCGCATCGGCTCCGCGGCCCTCGGCATCGGCTAGAACGGCATGCGGCGGCGAGTGCGGCGGCCCGCCGCCCCGCTCTTGCCCACGGCGCGTGAGCTGCTGCGGAAAGGTTTGCTGAGCAGGCGGCCCAACTGGCCCGGTGCCTTGCCCGCGGTCCGGGACCCCGCCCGGAGGGAACGTTGCGTCCCGCGCTGGGGACGGTGGGAGAACCGGGGCAGCAGAAAGGCCAGCACGGCCAGGACCACGCACACGACGACTATGCCGATGACCACGAGTCGCTCCTTACGTCGGGTTCGTACC
>NZ_JBOHCV010000422.1:0-4383 GCF_050698815.1 Streptomyces sp. | reverse complement strand
CCGTCGCCGACCGCTATGTGATGCAGCGCCCCGACCTGGAACGGCTCCGCGCCGACCAGCGCGTCGTGCTCGGAGAACTCGCCGCGGAGCTGACCTCCCGCGCCCCGGACGGCCTCGACCCGCAGTTTCGCGCGCTCTTCGCGGAGGCGGACGGGGACGCGGCCCGGCTGCGCGTCGTCGTCGACCAGATCGCCGCGCTCACCGACGCCTCGGCCCGCTCGCTGCACCGGCGTCTCACCGGCACGCGCTGAGCACCCGCCGGAGCGCCTGCTGAGCAGGTGCCGAGCTCCCACCGGGCGCACCCTCCGGCGCCCCCGCCGGGACATCCCCCTCTTCCCGCTGCTCGCCTGATGCGAGACGCTCTCATCTGAACTTCTTTCTTCACCAGCAGTGTCACCGGGGATCAGCGAGGAGGAACCAAGTGGTCGACGGACACCGGACGTTGGTCATCGTCGGCGGAGGGCTCGCCGGTGCGAAGGCAGCCGAGGCCCTTCGGGCGGAAGGCTTCAGCGGGCGGGTCATCCTGATCAGCGACGAGCGCGACCATCCCTACGAACGTCCCCCGCTCTCCAAGGGATATCTCGCCGGTGCGGAGGAACGCGACAGCGTGCTCGTGCACGAGCCGGCCTGGTACGCGGGCGCCGACATCGAACTCCACCTCGGCCAGACCGTCGTACGGCTCGACCGGGCCGCCAAGCGCCTGCACCTGGGCGACGGCGCCCGCGTGCACTACGACGCGCTGCTGCTCGCCACCGGCGCCGAGCCGCGCCGCATGGACATCCCCGGCACCGGCCTCGCCGGCGTCCACCATCTGCGCCGGCTCGCCCACGCGGACCGGCTGCGCGGACGGCTGGCCGCGCTCGGCCAGGAGGGCGGCCGCCTCGTCATCGCCGGAGCGGGCTGGATCGGTCTCGAAGTCGCCGCCGCCGCACGCTCGTACGGAGCGGAGGTCACCGTCGTCGAGCCGGACCCCACGCCGCTGCACGCCGTGCTCGGCCCCGAGCTGGGGATGCTCTTCGCCGACCTGCACCGCGAGCACGGCGTGCGATTCCACTTCGGGGCGCGGCCCGCCGAGATCACCGGGCAGGACGGGATGGTACGGAGCGTACGGACCGATGACGGCGGCGAGCACCCGGCGCAGGACGTCCTCGCCGCCATCGGCGCCGCGCCCCGCACCGCCCTCGCGGAGTCGGCCGGACTGGAACTGGCGGCGGGCCCCGGCGGCGGCATCGCCGTCGACGCCGCCCTGCGCACCTCCGACCCCGACATCTACGCGGCCGGTGACGTCGCCTCCGTGCGGCACGACCTGCGGCACCCCCTGCTGGACGGCCGGCCGCTGCGGGTCGAGCACTGGGCGAACGCGCTCAACAGCGGCCCGGCGGCCGCCCGGTCGATGCTCGGCCGGGACGACGGCTACGACCGGGTGCCCTACTTCTTCTCCGACCAGTACGACGTGGGCATGGAGTACTCCGGTCACGCGCCGCCCGGCTCGTATGACCGAGTGGTGTGCCGGGGGGATGCCGGCAAGCGCGAGCTCATAGCCTTCTGGCTGCGGGACAACCGGGTGCTGGCCGGACTCAACATGAACATCTGGGACGTCTCCGGCCCCATCCAGGAGCTGATCCGTTCCGGTGCCGCCGTCGACCCCGAGGCCCTCGCCGACCCGGCCGTGCCGCTGACCGCGCTCGAAAAGGGGAAGCAGAGCTGAGCCCCACTTACCCCGTGCTCGTTTCCCGTGGTCTGTGCCCAGCGCAGGCGACAGCCTTGATGACACGACGCGGAACAAATGATTCCGTTTCATCTCTTGTGCGGGGCTGACGCCGACGCTACCTTCCGGTTGATTTCGATCCGGAAGTGCCAGGGGGCCCGTGGTCCACAAGACCCTGCTCCTGCCCGGCCTGAGAACCTCCTGACAGGAGTGGACATGAGCGCTTTCATCCGGAGCAGACGCCGTCGGCTCACCCTCGCCGCCACCACAGTGGCGGCGGTCGCTCTGACGGCGGGGTTGGTCCCCGGTGCCTCGGCGACACCCGCCGGGGACTTCCGTGCCCAGCTCGTCACCGTGGACACCCCGACCCGGGCGGCCAAGGACCGGTTGAACCGGCTGGGCCTGGACATGACCGAACACGTGGGTCACGACTACGTCGAGGTGGTGCTCCATGAGGCCGCCGACGCCGAGGCGCTGAAGGCGGCCGGCCTGAACTGGAACGTCCGCATACCCGACCTGCTCAAGCGCGAGGCCGAGAACAACGCGGCGAACCGCGCCTACGCCGAGGCCACCGCCACCTCGCGGCTCCCCTCCGGCCGCGACACCTACCGGACCCTGGACGACTACGACAACGGCCTCACCGAACTGGCCCAGCAGCGGCCGGACATCGCCAGGAAGTTCGCTCTGCCCCACAAGAGCCTCGAGGGCAAGACGGTCCACGGCGTGGAGATCGGGCAGGACGTCGCGGCCGAGGACGGCCGGCCGGTGTTCCTGATGATGGGTCTGCACCACGCCAGGGAGTGGCCCTCGGGCGAGCACGCCATCGAGTTCGCCCACGACCTGGTCAAGAACTACGGCTCCGATCCGCGGATCACCCGCCTGCTGCAGAAGGCGAGGGTGCTGGTGGTCCCGGTGGTCAACGTCGACGGCTTCGAGAAGTCGGTCAACGACGGGCAGAAGGTCGACCTGCGGGACATCGACGACGGCGGCACGGCATCGGTCTTGGCCACCCCCGGCAACGCGTACAAGCGCAAGAACTGCCGGATCGTCGACGGCCAGCAGCCGGCGGCCGGCGAATGCGCGCTGGCCACAAGTCCGGGAGGCTTCGGCGTGGGCGTCGACCTCAACCGCAACTACGGCGGCTACTGGGGCGGCCCCGGTGCGAGCGACAAGTCTCCCGACCCCACCTACCGCGGCGCCGCGCCCTTCTCCGAGCCGGAGACCCGGAACGTCCGTGATCTGGTGAGCTCGCGGCAGGTCACCGGACTGATCACCAACCACACGTACTCGAACCTCGTGCTCCGGCCGGGCGGCGTCGCGCCCGACACGAAGCGGCCGAACGGCGAGGCCGTGGGCATCCCGCCGGACGACGCCGCGATGAAGACCCTCGGCGACACGATGGCCGAGCAGAACGGCTACACCAGCCAGCAGTCCTGGCAGCTGTACGACACCACGGGCACCACAGAGGACTGGTCGTACAACGCGACGGGCGGCTACGGCTACACCTTCGAGATCGGGCCGAACGAGTTCCACCCGCCGTTCCCCGAGGTGGTCGACGAGTACCTCGGGGCGGGCCAGCACGCGGGCAAGGGCAACCGCGAGGCGTACCTCCTCGCGCTGGAGAACGCCATCGACACCGCGCACCACTCGGTGATCGCGGGTCGGGCACCAGCCGGTGCGACGCTGCGGCTGGAGAAGAACTTCGCGACGCCGACCTGGTCGGATGCCATCGAGGACTCGCTCGACACGACCATGAAGGTCGACTCGTCCGGGAAGTACACCTGGCACGTGAACCCGTCGACACGTCCGGTCGTCCAGGCCCGGCAGAACAAGGTGATCTCCTCCGACCCGCTGAAGCAGGAGACCTTCACCGGGACGACCCCGCCGGCGCAGTCCACGGACAAGGAGTTCGTCGTCGACCGGGCCGCCGACGTCTTCGAGGTGAAGCTGGACTGGCCCACACCCGACGACCTCGATCTGAAGGTGCTGCGCAAGAACGCCGACGGCAGTCTCACCGAGGTGGGCAGCTCCGGCTCCTTCGTCGGCAGCAAAGAGCGGGTGCTCCTGGACAACCCGGAGCAGGGCACGTACGTGCTGCGGGTGGAGAACTTCGCCTCCGCGGCGCCCACATGGACGATGACTGCTTCACTGTTCGATGCGACGACGGAGACGGAGCCCGGTCTCATCGAGAACTGGACACTGTCCTGCGAGAAGAACGGCACGGTCCTCGAGCAGATTCCCGTCGTCGTCGAGCGCGGTCAGCAGGTCAAGGCGGACCTGCAGAGCTGCGTGCGGAAGTGGCGCTGACGAGGAACGGCGTCGAGGACGGTCACCGGTGACACGGCCGGGTGGACCCCGACAGCAGCCGAGTCCCAGCCGAGCCCGGCACGGCATCGCGAAGTCAGACTGGTACTAGGGCGAACGGGGTTGTCGGCGGATCCCCGTACACTCTCTGACGTGGCTGGAAGGATCAATGACGAGGACGTGAAAGCGGTACGGGACGCGGTCCCGATCGACGCCGTCGTCTCCGAGTACCTCCAGCTGCGCGTCGCGGGCGGCGGCAATCTCAAGGGCCTGTGCCCCTTCCACGACGAGAAGTCTCCCTCCTTCCACGTCAGCCCGGGCAAGGGCCTGTACCACTGCTTCGGCTGCCAGGAGGGCGGGGACACCCTCGA
>NZ_JBOHCV010000421.1:0-5303 GCF_050698815.1 Streptomyces sp. | reverse complement strand
CCGCCGGGCCGGTGGCCCGGCGGCGGTGTCCGGTCGATGGTGGCCAGTGGCCGACAAGGGAGCCGGGCGGCCGACCTGGCCCACAGACCAGCAGGCCGTCATCCCCGGCCCGCAGGCCGGGGAGCCGGGCGCGTGGACCGGCACCCCGGACCGGCAAGTGCGGGGACCCCCCGGCCGGCAGGCCGGTCAGCGCTTCAGGTCGGACGGGCCGAACGCGTCCGGGAGCAGGTCGGCGAGCGTACGGACACCGTGCGCCGTCTCCATCAGCAGCTCCGGGCCGCCGTGTTCCCACAGCAGCTGACGGCACCGCCCGCACGGCATCAGGACGGCGCCGTGCCGGTCGACGCAGGTGAACGCGGTGAGCCTGCCGCCGCCGGTCGCGATCAGCGACGAGACCAGTCCGCACTCCGCGCACAGGGCCACACCGAAGGCGGCGTTCTCCACGTTGCAGCCGGTGACCGTACGGCCGTCGTCGGCCAGTGCGGCCGCGCCGACCGGGAACCCGGAGTAGGGCGCGTAGGCCCGGCTCATCATCACCCGTGCCGACTCGCGCAGCGCGGCCCAGTCGACCTCCGTACGGCCGGCCGGGTCGCTCGTCATGTGCCTTGCCCCCTGCGATAGGACCTGCCGATGGCCTTGGGTACTCGTAGCCGCTGCGCCGCGAGGGAGAGCACCAGCAGAGTGGCGATGTACGGGGTCATCTCGACGAACTCCAGCGGGACGGTGTCCGTCATCAGATACCACATCAGCAGTCCCACGGCGACGAACGCGCTGATGAGCGCCTGTATCCGTCCGCCGCTGCGCAGCTTCCACACGGCCAGCCCCGCCAGCAGCACCGCGAGGAGCAGCAGCAGCGCGTGCACCGTCGGGCCGCCGCCGCGCTGTTGCAGGGCGTCCATGAAGCCGAAGAGACCGGCGCCCATGGCGACACCGCCGGGCCGCCAGTTGCCAAAGATCATGGTGGCGAGGCCGATGTAGCCGCGGCCGCCGGTCTGCTGGTCCTGGTAGATGTGCACGCCGATGGCGAGGAACGCGCCGCCGAGCCCGGCGAGCGCGCCGGAGGTGACGACCGCCGCGTACTTGTAGCGCAGGACGTTGACGCCGAGCGTCTCCGCCGCCACCGGACTCTCACCGCAGGAGCGCAGCCGCAGCCCGAAGGAGGTGCGCCACAGGGCGAAGAAGCTGCCGACGAACAGCGCGATGGCCAGTACCGCCAGCCAGGAGACCTCGTTGACGAGCGAACCGAGAATGCCCGCGACGTCCGAGACCAGGAACCAGTGGTGCCCTTCGACGGACTTGAGTCCGTCGGCGAGTCCCGGCACGGTGAAGGTCGGCATGTCCGGCATGGGTGGCGACTGTTTGTCGTTGCCGCCGGCGGCCGCGGCGGCGCTGCCCTCGGCGCCGAACCACAGCTTGGCGAGGAACTGCACGACGCCCAGCGCCAGGATGTTCACGGCGACACCGGAGACGATGTGGTCGACGCCGAAGGTGACGGTGGCGATCGCGTGGATGAGGCCGCCGAGCGCGCCGCCGACGATGCCCGCCAGCGCCGCCACCCATGGGCCGTGCTGCCAGCCCATCCAGCCCGCGCTGAAGGCGCCGAGCATCATCATGCCTTCGAGGCCGATGTTGATGACGCCCGCGCGCTCCGACCACAGGCCGCCGAGTCCGGCGAGGGCGATGGGCACGGCGGCGCCCAGCGCGCTGGAGTACTGGCCGCTGGAGGTGACCTGGTCGGCGCCGGTGACGACGCGGAGCAGCGACAGGGCGACGAGGCCGCCGGCGATGATCAGCAGGACGACCGGATAGGACAGCTTGCGCCGCCCGCCGCCGCTCTTGCCCTTGCCGTTGCTCTTACCGTTGCCCTTGGTGGTGCCGTTCGCGCCGGTGCCTTTCGCGCCGGGCGCGGCAGTGATGTTCGTGGTCACGCGGACACCCCTGCCTTTTTGTCGTTGTCGGTATCGTTCGTTCGAGCCTGGGCGGCCAGCTCCTCGCCGACCTGACGTTGCTGCCTGCGGAGCCCGTAGCGGCGTACGACCTCGTACGCGATGACGACGCACAGCACGATGACGCCCTGCATCACGCCGACCGTCTCCTGGGCGTAGCCCTCGAACTCCAGCTGCGTGCCGGTGCGTTCGAGGAATCCCCACAGCAGCGCGCCGAGCGCCATGCCCACCGGGTGGTTACGTCCCAGCAGCGCGATCGCGATGCCGGTGAAGCCGATGCCGGCGGGGAAGTCGTCGCCGTAGTTGAAGGAGCTGTTGAGCAGCGTCGGCATCCCGGCCAGGCCCGCGACGGCGCCGGAGAGCACCATCGAGGTGACCACCATCCGCTTCACGCTCACGCCGCTCGCGGCGGCCGCGGACTCCGAGCGGCCCACCGCCCGCAGGTCGAAGCCGAACCGGGTGCGGCCGAGCAGGAACCAGTAGGCGACGCCCATGAGGACGGCCAGGACCAGGGTGCCGTCGATGGGATCCGGGGTGGTGGGGAGGGAGAAGAAGTGGCTGGAGGCGGGGAGGTCGGGGGTGTGGAAGAGGTTGCCGTCCTTCTCCGCGAGCCTGCCCTCCTGAAGGAAGTAGCCGATGGTGGACGCGGCGATGGCGTTCAGCATGATCGTGGTGATGACCTCGCTGACGCCCCGGGTGGTCTTCAGCAGACCCGCGATGCCGGACCAGATCGCGCCGACCAGCATCGCGACGATGATGATGATCGGGATCTGGACGAAGCCGGGCAGCGTGAGGGCACCGCCGACGACGGCGGCGAAGAAGGCGGCGATGCGGTACTGGCCGTCGACGCCGATGTTGAAGAGGTTCATGCGGAAGCCGATGGCGGAGGCGACCGCGGCGAGGTAGTACGGGATCGCCTTGTTGATGATCCAGACCTGGCTGTCGCTCTTGGAGCCGAAGTCGATCATCACGTAGAAGGCGTGGAACGGGTCCTTGCCGGTCATCCCGATGATGAGGGAGGTGATGGCCAGCGCGGCGACGAGTGCGAGCAGCGGGGCGCCGATCGCGAGGATCAGCTTGTCCTTGTCGAACCTCTTCATCGCGGCCCACCCCCTTCCGGTGTCGTGTCTCCGGGGGCGGACTCGGCTTCGGCCGCGGACTCGTCGTGCTCGAGGCGGCCGCTGGCGGCTCCGGTCATGGCGCAGCCCAGGTCCTCAGGGGTGATCGTGGCGGGGTCGGCGTCCGCGACGAGACGGCCGCCGTACATCACCCGCAGGCTGTCCGAGAGCCCGATCAGCTCGTCGAGGTCGGCGGAGATCAGCAGGACCGCGAGTCCCTCCCGCCTGGCCTCGCGTATCTGGTCCCAGATCTGGGCCTGGGCGCCGACGTCGACGCCGCGGGTGGGGTGGGCGGCGATGAGCAGCTTGGGGTGGTGGCTCATCTCGCGGCCGACGATCAGCTTCTGCTGGTTGCCGCCGGAGAGGCTGGCCGCGGTGACCTCGATGCCGGGGGTACGGACGTCGTAGTCGGCCACGATCCGCGCGGTGTCGACGCGGGCGCCGGCCAGGTCCAGCAGCCTGCCCTTGCTGTTGGGGGGCTCGGTGACGTGGCCGAGCATCCGGTTCTCCCAGAGCGTGGCCTCCAGCAGCAGCCCGTGCCGGTGCCGGTCCTCGGGGATGTAGCCGATGCCGCCTTCGCGGCGCTCGCGGGTCGAGGTGTGCGTGAGGTCCACGCCGTCGAGGGTGACGGTGCCGGTGTCGGGGTCGCGCATGCCCATGACCGCTTCGACGAGTTCGGCCTGCCCGTTGCCCTCGACACCGGCCACGCCCAGGACTTCGCCCTTGTGGATGGTGAAGGAGATGCCGTCGAGCACGGCCCGTACCACGCCGTCGGAGTCGGTGGCGGACAGCCGCAGCCCGTCGACGCTCAGCACCGGGGTCGTGGTGACGGTCGACTCGCGGGTCTCGGGCGAGGGCAGTTCACTGCCGACCATCAGCTCGGCGAGCTGCTTGGGCGTCGTCTCGGACGGGCGCACGGAGGCGACGGTCGTGCCGCGCCGTACCACGGTGATCTCGTCGGCGACGGAGAGCACTTCGCCCAGCTTGTGCGAGATGAACAGCACCGTCAGGCCCTCGGCCTTGAGCTCGCGCAGATTGTCGAAGAGCGCCTCGACCTCCTGCGGCACCAGCACGGCGGTGGGCTCGTCCAGGATCAGCGTCCGGGCGCCGCGGTAGAGGACCTTGAGGATCTCCACCCGCTGCCGGTCGGCGACGCCCAGGTCCTCGACGAGCACGTCGGGGCGCGCGTTGAGCCCGTACGCGTCCGACAGCTCCTTGATCTTCTTACGGGCCCGCCCGCCGATGCCGTGCAGGCTCTCGGCGCCCAGGACCGTGTTCTCCAGCACCGTGAGGTTGTCGGCGAGCATGAAGTGCTGGTGCACCATGCCGATGCCGCGCGCGATGGCGTCGCCGGGGCTGCTGAAGGAGACCTGTTCGCCGTCGACGGAGATGGTGCCCTCGTCCGGCTTCTGCATGCCGTAGAGGATCTTCATCAGCGTCGACTTGCCCGCGCCGTTCTCCCCGACGAGGGCGTGCACGGTGCCGCGGCCGACGGCGAAGTGGATGTCGCGGTTGGCCACGACTCCCGGGAACCGCTTGGTGATGCCGCGCAGTTCGACGGCCGGCCCGGACCCGGTGCCGGCCCCCGCGGCCGCGGGTGGGCTGCTGCTGGACGTTGCGATGACGCACTCTCCTGGAACGCTGAGGCGGAATGGAGGCTTCGGCTCACACCGGTGCCCGCCCGTATGACGGTGCCGGGCGTATCCGCGGCCCGTGCCCGCGGATACGCCCGATCCAGGACTCCCCCGCCGCCGGTCAGGCCGACGGCCGTGTCACGGGGTGTCCTTGACCTTGATCTTGCCGTCGACGATCTCCTGCTTGGCCTTGTCGATGTCGCTCTGGATGTCATCGATGAAGCCGCCGGAGGTGGCCAGCGAGACGCCGTCCTCCTTCAGGTCGAAGACGGTGGTGCCCGTCATCGGCTTCTTGTCCTTGACGCTCTTGACCAGGTCGAAGACGGCGACGTCGACGTTCTTGACGGCCGAGGTGAGGATCGCGTTCTTGTACTTGGCCAGCCCGGGCTGGTCGTACTGGTCGGAGTCGACGCCGATCGCCCAGCTGCCCTTCTTCTTGCTGACGACCTCGATGGAGCCGACGCCGGACTGGCCCGCCGCGGAGTAGATCACGTCGTTGCCCGCGTCGAGCATGCCCTTGGCCTTGTCCTTGGCGGCGGCCGGGTCGTTGAAGCCCTTGGTGTTGGTCGGGTACAGGTACTGCGAGGTGACCTTGACCTTCGGGT
>NZ_JBOHCV010000420.1:0-2588 GCF_050698815.1 Streptomyces sp. | reverse complement strand
AGCCAGGGGGAGTGCGTGATGGGCGGCGCGACAGGGCAAAGCTTGCCGGGAAGGGCACTAGTTCGGCACCGGGACTGGCGGCAGCTCGGCCCGGCGGACCGCCGGGGCGGCGATGGCGACGGCCGCTCCGAACATGCTGAAAGCGCCGCAGGCCACGAACACCGCGCTCGTACCCCACACCGCCGCGGCGGCTCCGAACAGCGGGAAGCTCAGCGGTGAGAGCCCGAAAGAGCTCAGGCTCGTCACGGAGGTGACCCGGCCGAGGTATGCGGGGTCGGCGGTGGTCTGGATGAGCCCGTTCGCCAGCCCGCCGGCGACAGAGCTGAACAGCCCGGAGGCGCCCGCCACCGCGATCGCCCCGCCCAGCGTCGGTGTCACTCCGACCGACGCGATCCCGGCCGAGGCGACGACGAGGGTGCTGATCGCCACCGTACCGGCACGCGGTAGCCGGCCCAGCACGGTGATCAGCAGAGCGCTCAGCCCGGCCCCGGCGCCGAACGCGCTGACGATCCAGGCCATGCCGGACGCACCCCAGCCCCGTTCACCGGCGAGCAGCACCAGGCCGACGTTCAGCGGCCCGTTGAGGGCGAACTCGCTGAGCGCGCCGCTCAGCACCAGCGGCCCGAGCAGCGGATGGCGGCGCAGGTAGCGGAGCCCGTCGGCCAGTTCGGACCACGCCGTCGCACGTAAGGCAGGCTCGGCCGGCTGCTGACAGGAAGCCGGTGGGGCGATGCGTACCGCGAGCAACAGCACCAGCGAGACCGCGAACAACCCGCCCGCGAGGGCGAAGGCGGCGGCCACCCCGCCGAACCCCATGACGAACCCGCTCAGCGGCGGCCCCGTGGTGTTGCCGATCCTGATGACCAGTGCCCGCATCCCCTGAACGCGGGCGAGTTGACCACGGGCGGTGATGCGGGGCGGCAGCGCGCCGACGGCGGGCATGAACAGGGCGTCGACGGCACCGAAGACGAGAGCACCGCAGACCAGCAGCCACAGCCCCGGCGTCGCGAGCGCCAGCCACGCCGCGACCGTCAGTATCACCACGCACCGCACGGCGTCGCTTCCGATGACAACGAGCCGGGGCCCGTACCGGTCGGCGACCACTCCCCCGCCCAGCATCAGCACCGCGCGCGGTAACCCGGCGGCGGCCATCACCATGCCGACCTGCGCGGGCGAGGCGACCTGCTGGGCGGCCCAGCCGAGGGCTAGGAAGCAGACGTTGTCGCCGATGGCGGAGACGGCGTACGCGGTGAGCCACCGCAGTACGTTCCCGTCCCGGTGGGCCGGGCGGTCGGCGGTGACCGGGGCAGCGATCGTCACGGCCGGAAGGGGAAGCCGTAGACGTGCAGGGCGACATGTTCGCGTCCCTCGGTGTTCCCGGCAGCCTCAGCCTGCCGCCCGTGCTCCTTCCACCGCTCGGCGAGGTCAGTGAACTCACGTTCGGCCTGCTGGAGTTCGGCAGAGGTGAGCCGGGAGAGGAACTCGGAGGTGAAGGCGGCGTCCGACCAGGCCGTCGGCCAGCTCCCTGCCTCGTCAAGGTAGGCGGTGTAGCGGGCGTAGCGCGTGGCAAGAAGCTGACGCAGCACCGCAGCGGCCACCGCCGCCCCCTCCGGGTTGCCGTCGAAGTCGGCCGTACGGAAGGTGAAGGAGTTCTCCTCCGAAGGCCGCCACCAGCGCTCCCGGCCGTCCGAGCTCTCCCCCGCCGCCTCCTCGATGAAGCCGTGTTCGGCCATCTTCCGCAGGTGGTAGCTGACGAGTGAGACCGCCTCGTCCACCTGCTCGGCAAGCTGCGAAGCGGTCGCGGTACGCACGACGTTGAGCGCGCGCCACAGCTCGATGCGCAGCGGGTGCGTGAAGACCTTGAGCGCGGCGAGATCGGTGATGCGGCGCTTCGGGTCCGGACCGTCGCGACGGTCATCCGTGGAGTCGGGCATGCCCAAACCATAGATACGCAAGAAAAGTTGCGCAACAATTCTTGTGTAACTGCCCCAAGGCTGCTGAGTTGATGGAAGGCAAACGGATGCGCGGTGCCGCGCCGATTATCGGAAGATCACGTGACGATCTCGAGGAGACCGGCGGTACAAGTGGCATAGGGGCCCGCTGACATGGTCTGATCCCTAAACCCCCCGGGCAGATGTTCGTCCCCATTGATTGGAAACTCTTATGCGTAACCAGACCTCCCAGATCCAGACCGCCGAGCTCTCCGACGCGGACCTCGACAACGTGTCCGGCGGCCTGGGCGTCTCCGCCAGCTCTGCCGGTGCGGCCGACCTGCTCGCCGGCACCGGCAGCGTGGGCGGCACCATCGGCGTGGACGCCGCCGACGCCACCGCCGCCCTGGGCGGCGCCACCGGTAGCGTGACCAGCGCCACCACCGGCCTGGTCTGACGGACCCCCAGCATCATCGAGGGCCCGGAGCGCATGCGCTCCGGGCCCTCGCCCGTGCCGCCGCGCGCCCGAGTCAGTGGGCGTAGTCCTTCACAGCTTCTCCGTCTCCAACGTGATCCCCACCTCTGCGGCTGAGGCGGGCGCGCGGGTCACGCGCGCTGTGGTGGTGGAGCGGCGAGCGGGCCGGTACGGGCGGCCTT
>NZ_JBOHCV010000419.1:0-2614 GCF_050698815.1 Streptomyces sp. | reverse complement strand
TGCCGGTGTAGGTGCGTTCGCCGCGTGCGTCGGTGCCGGCGTGGTGTGCGGGCCAGTTCGCTCGGGTCTGGTTGCCCGCATCGTCGTAGGCGTAGGACTCGCTCCAGCCCTCGGCTCGCACTCCCGTGACGCGTCCGGCCGCGTCCAGGTCGAAGACGCGGGGACCGTTCAACTCGTCATCGACGCCCATCAGATGGCCATCGGGGCGGTAGGTGTAGGCACGATGCTGGACCGGGGCGGATGTGGGGCCGGTGACCCTCTGGGCGGTCAGGCGGCCGGCCGGGTCCCAGGTGTGGGCCATGTCCATGGTGCCGGCGATGCGTCGGTGGGTTTCGCGGCCTGCTGCGTCGTGGGTGAAGTCGAGGGTGTGGCCAGAGGCGGTGAGGGTGGTGCGATTGCCCACCTCGTCGTAGGCGAAGGAGGACACCGCACCGGAGGGCGTCATCCGGCGGGAGCGGCGACCCAACGCGTCATAGGTGTGGGTGAGCGCACGTCCGTTGACCAACTCGGTCTTGATCCGGCCCAGCTTGTCCCGCTGGAGGAGGAGTTCGGCGTCCGGCCCGACAGCCTCGGTGAGGCGGCCGGCCGGATCGTAGGCATAGGTCGTGGCCTGGCCGTCGGCGTCCTTGCCGGTGATCTGGCCGAGCACGTCGCGCTCGAAGGTGACGGTCTGGCCGAGTGGGTTGGTGCGGGAGGCCAGTTGTCCGGCGGCGTCGTGGGCGTAGCTGACCACACGGTCGTCGAAGTCGGTCTCGGATATCAGACGCCCCGCGGGATCATAGGCGTAACTCCAGGTCAAGCCCTGCGGGTTGGTGACCTGGGTGAGGCGCAGTTCCGCGTCATGCGCGAACTCGTGGCGCACCCCGTCCGGACCGGTCTGCGCAGCGAGCAGATCGAAATGGGTGTACTCGAAGGTGGTCACGCCACCGCCCGCATCCACGTGGCGGGTGCAGTTGCCCTCCCCGTCATACGTCCACGACTCCCGTGACCCGTCCGGGCCGACGCGGCGCGACAGCTTGCCCTCAACCGTCCACGAAAGGTGCGTTGCGCCACCCAGCGGGTCGATGACCGTGGTGGGGCGGCCGAAAGCGTCGCGCCTGTAGGTGGTGACCGCGCCGTCGGGGCCGGTGATCTCCACCGGGAGGCCGGCCGCATCGCAGCGCACCCGCGTCACCGACCCCAGCGCGTCCGTCACCCCCAGGAGATGACCCTGCCCGTCGTAGGCGTACCGCGTGGTGTTGCCGGCCGGGTCCGTGGCCGAGGTGCGGTTGCCCCGCTCGTCGTACTCCTGACGCCAGCGCGAACCGTCCGCTCCCGTGACGGCCACAGGCAGACCGAGACCGTTCACCTCCGCCTCGACCATCCGCCCGTCAGGGCGGGTGACGGCCTCCAGCTCACCGGACTCCGCCCCGTACCGGTAGCGGGTGGTGCGGCCCAGCGCGTCCGTACGGGAGAGCAGCCGGTTGTAGCGGTCCCATTCCTTGCGCACCGTGTTGCCCAACGCATCCGTCTCGGCGACGACCTGGCATCGATCGTTGATCGCAAAGCGAGAGACGCGGCCGTCGGAGTCTGTGATCTCGGTCGTGCGGTGGCCTGTGCGCTCATCGATGCCGCTGTAGTCGAATGTCGAGCGGAGATGACCTGCGGCACCGAACTGGGTGATGCAGCGGTCCTCATCGTCGTAGACGTAGTCGAAACGGGATCCGTTCGTGTCGGTCCAGGACGTCATCCGACCCTGCTGGTCGTAACCGAAGAGCAACGGCAGACCCGAGGAGTTGGTGACTGAGGTGAGGTGGCCGTCGATGTAGCCGTAACGCTTGAGTTCCTGGTCGGCTCCGTCCTCGGCCGCCCCTGCCAAGTGCAGGGCGGTGACACGTCCGCCCCATGTCGTGATCTTCAGCCGGTAGCCATCATCGTGGACGATGCCCGTCGGAGCGCCGGCGTCGTCGTACTCGAAGGTGATGCGGTGACCGTTCCGGTCCGATATCTGCTCCAACAGCGCCGTGCCGTCGCCCCCGCCGTCCGGGCCGGTGAAGTGCCACACCCGCCCGGTGGCCGGATCGCTCAGGACGTAGTCCCCGTGGACGGTGCTCTCCAGCGGCAGGCGAGGGCCCCTGTGCGGCAGCGTCGGCAGGTCGGGCGCGGGATGCGGATAGGCCAGCAGAAGACTGTCCTCACCGTGGAAGACCACTCCCTCCGCGTCGACCTCAAGCCGCTGATCGAGGGTGCTGCACCATGTCGGCCCGAACCAACGCCCTGCCCGATACGAGGACTCGAAGCCGCGCCGGAAGACAAGCGGCAGAGCGCTGGGCAACGACACGTCCGTCTGCGGAAGCAGCATCCGGCCGGTGGCGACATCCACCGGGTCCTTCTCACATGTCTTGCAGTCCGGCTGGCGGCTCTTGTCGTCCGGGTTCTTCCTGACGTCCTCGCCGCCGGGGCTGCTGGGCTTCTCCGACCCTCTGCGCGCCGCGCCCAGGCCCTTGCGGACCATGCCGAGGCCCTTGGCGCCGAGTATCTCGGGAGGCAGGCGGGAGAGGAACTCGGTGGGGTTCTTCTTGAACTCCTCCCACATCACCTTCCCGGTTTCCACCGGGTTGTTGAGCATCTGCAC
>NZ_JBOHCV010000418.1:0-21433 GCF_050698815.1 Streptomyces sp. | reverse complement strand
GTACTCCCGGTGATGGTGGTGGTGCTTGAGCGCTGGTGCGCGCTGCGCGCGTGGTGCGAAGCGGCGTGTTCGCCAGCGTACCCGGCCCTCGATATCTACGCGCGTTGATATCGGTGGCGCACTGCCGAAGCCCTGGGAAAAACGCCGTGAAAAAAGTATGGTCGCGATTGCGTTCTGACACGCGAGTCGAAATACTCTCCCTTCACACTGCAAAGCCCGTCGTTGTACAAAAGAAATGACACTGTTCCGCATCCGACGGATCACTTGCTCCGCCACCCGGTCTTCCCATGCCGGTGCGGAGAAGCCCGGTGATCCATTCCGTGGTCCTAATGGAAGGTCCGATATCCGTGGCGCAACGCGTAGTGGTGACAATCTCCGACGACATCGACGGTGGCGAAGCATCGGAGACGGTCTCCTTCGGGCTCGACGGGAAGTCGTACGAGGTCGACCTCAGCGTCGACAACGCGAAGAAACTGCGGGAGGACCTGGCCCGCTTCGTGGAGGCCGGCCGCAAGCGGGCCAAGTCGGGCAAGGCCTACACCCGCACGGCCATCGCCCCCGACCCCCGCGCCGTGCGCGCCTGGGCCGACTCCAACGGCTTCGAGGTGCCGGCCCGCGGCCGCATCCCCAAGCGGGTCTACGACGCCTTCAACGCCGCCCGTTGACATCCGGCGCCCGGCCCGCGACCGGGCCGGGCGACCGCCCGGCCGGCGGGCCCCGACTTGCCAGGCACCCCGGTTGATCCGCTAGAGTCGGTGCATCGCCGCAAGGGAAACCTTCCGGCGCACGCGGGTGTAGCTCAGTAGTAGAGCGCCCCCTTTCCAAGGGGGAGGCGCAGTGTGCGATCCCTGTCACCCGCTCTCGCCTTCACCGAATCCTGATCGGAAACGATCAGGTAGGGTGTGGGTCGCACCGCCCGGGAAGCCGGGTGGAGGCAATGCGGACGTAGCTCAGCTGGTAGAGCGCAACCTTGCCATGGTTGTGGTCGCGAGTTCGAACCTCGTCGTCCGCTCCGCAACGCAGAGGCCCCGGTCTTCGGACCGGGGCCTCTGCGCGTTTCTGTCAGCGAGCACGCCGGCGGCGAAGCACGGCTTCGAGGCGAGCACGGCGGGACGCCCGTATGACGTTCGTCATCCGCACTCGTGACAGCCCGCACCATTCGACGGTCCGCCGGGGCGGAAGGCTGAGGGTATGGATGCGATCGAAGTCGAAGGACTGAAGCGGCGCTACGCGCAGGGCTTCGAGGCCGTGCGCGGCGTCTCGTTCTCCGTGCGTGAGGGCGAGATCTTCGCGCTGCTGGGAACCAACGGAGCGGGCAAGACCTCCACGGTCGAGCTGCTGGAAGGGCTGGCCCGGCCGAGCGGCGGGCGCGTACGGGTGCTGGGCTTCGACCCGCACACCGACCGGGCCGCCGTACGGCCGCGTACCGGCGTGATGCTGCAGGAGGGCGGCTTCCCGTCCGAACTGACGGTCACCGAGACGGTCCGGATGTGGGCGGGCTGCACCAGCGACGCGCGCCCCGTCCCGGAGGTACTGGCACAGGTGGGACTGTCGGGGCGCCGGGCGGACGTACGGGTCAAGCAGCTCTCCGGCGGTGAACGGCGGCGGCTGGACCTGGCGATGGCGCTCGTCGGCCGCCCCGAAGTGCTCTTCCTTGACGAGCCGACCACCGGGATGGACCCCGAAGGACGCCGCGAGACCTGGGAGTTGGTGCGTGAGCTGCGGGCGTCGGGCACGACCGTACTGCTGACCACGCACTACCTGGAGGAGGCCGAGGCGCTGGCCGACCGGCTGGCGATCATGCGGTCGGGACGCATCATCAGCACCGGCACCCGCGAACAGGTCGTGGCGGAACGGCCGTCCAGCATCCGCTTCGCGCTGCCCGACGGCGTGAAACCGGACCACCTGCCGGCGTCGCTGCCGCCCGCCACGCTGGAGCGGGGACGGGTGGAGATCCGTACACCGCGGCTGCAGAGCGCACTGACCGACCTGCTGCTGTGGGCACGGGAGTCGGACATCGAACTGCAGGGGCTGCACGCGCGTACGGCGACCCTGGAGGAAGTGTTCATGGAGATCGCACAGTTGCCTGAGGACGACGAGGGGCACGAGGGGCACGAGGACGACAAGGACGGTTCCGCGCCGGAGCGGCTGGAGGTGGAGCGCGTATGAGTACGACGGAAGCGGCCGCGGTACGGGCGCCGGGCAAGGTGAACACCTCGGCGATGGGACGCCGGCTGCGCGCGCTGGGCCGGGCTGAACTCACCCTGCTGATGCGCAACAAGGCCGCGCTGTTCGTCGCGCTGGCCACCCCCGTCCTGCTGACGGTGCTGATGCGGCAGACCATCAGCGGGATGGATCTGTCCGGCACCGGACTGTCGATCGGCATGGTGCTGATCCCGGGATCGATCGGCTACGTGCTGGTCTTCGCCGTGTACGCGAATCTGCTGGGCATCTACGTGGCGCGACGCGAGGAACTGGTGCTCAAGCGGCTGCGCACCGGTGAGGCCGGGGACGGCGAGATCCTCGCCGGCGCGGCGATCCCGTCGGTCGCCATCGCACTGGCGCAGTGCGTGCTGCTGCTCGCCGGCGGCGCCGTCCTGCTGGACCTGCCCATGCCCGAACGGCCCGAACTCGTCGCCGCCGGCCTGCTGCTGGGCATGGTGATGATGGTGGTGCTGGCTGCCGCCTCCGCCGCCTTCACCCGGACCACAGACGCCGCCCAGATCACTTCGTTCCCCTTCATGGCGGTCTCCTTCGTGGGTTCGGGCGTCGTGGTGCCGCTGGATGTGATGCCGGACCGGCTGGCGGACGTGTGCGCCTTCCTCCCGGTGTCGCCGCTGATGGACCTGGTACGCGGCGGCTGGGCCGGCCAGCTGAGCGGCCTGGACACCGCGCGGGCGCTGGGTGTCGCGGTGTTGTGGACGGTGCTCGCGGTGTTTGCTGTACGCCGGTGGTTCCGCTGGGAACCACGGCGATAGACGGACCTGGACGGGACCCGGACGAGCACCGGTGAGGAGCGCGGGCAGGTGAACGGCTGGAGGGTGGCACCCCGGTACCGCCGGTGGCAGGAGCGCAGCAGCCACGAGCAGGTCGAGGCGTCGACGCGGTGGCTGCTCGTCGCGTACGCGTGGGTGATGCAGACCGGCCTCGTCATCCAGCTGCTGCCGAACGCCGGGCCGGGCCCCCTTCCGCTCGCGCTCGTCTGGTCGGTGTTCGGCATGGGGCTGCTGCAGTGCGTGCTCTGCACGGGGCTGCTGCGGCAGGCCGTCGACAGCTATCTGGGCACCGACGGCGTCTCCTGGGCCCGCTTCGGCGTGCTCGCCACGCTGGTGTCGGCGATGTCGGCGCTGACCGTGACGCTGGTCGCCCTCGACGCGGTCGAGGGGGCGGCGACGGCGGGCCTGGCGCTCTACGGGACCCTGGCGCCGTTCGCCGTGACCTTCGGCGTGGCGGTGCCGCGGCGGACCGCGGTGCTGGTCATCGGCGGCTTCGTGGTCATCGTCGTGGCCTCGCTGGCGGCCGCCGGCCAGCCGTGGCCGAACCTGCTGGGTTCGGCCGTCGTGGTGGCCTTCGGCAGCCTCATCTCCGTCTTCACGGGCCGCTCCTCCGCCTGGTACATCGCCGTCATACGGGAGCTGGAGGAGGCGCGGGACGCACAGGCACGGCTGGCGGTCGCCGAGGAACGGCTGAGGTTCGGCCGGGACCTGCATGACGTGATGGGGCGGAACCTGTCGGCGATCGCGCTCAAGAGCGAGCTGGCGGTGCAGTTGGTGCAGCGCGGCGCGGCCGCGGAGGCGTCCGTGGAACAGATGGCGCAGGTGCAGCAGATCGCCCGGGAGTCCCAGTCGGAGGTACGGGCGGTGGTGCGCGGCTACCGGGAGGCCGACCTGGCCACCGAACTCGCCGGTGCCCGCGGCATCCTGCGCGCCGCCGGTGTCGACTGCCGGGCCGAGGACGCCGGCGGGGGCCGGCTGCCCGCTCCGGTGCAGGCGGCGCTGGGCTGGGTCGTACGGGAGGGCGCGACGAACGTGCTGCGGCACGCGGACGCGACCTGGTGCACGGTACGGGTGGGCACGGACCCCGCCGGGGAGACGGCACTGCTGGTCATGGAGAACGACGGGGCGCGCGCCTCCCTGGGCGGACAGGCGGGCTCAGGGCTGGCAGGGTTGCGCGAGCGCCTCGCCGCTCTCGGCGGCACAGTGCGGGTGGCGGAGGAGACCACCGGTACGTTCCGGTTGACGGCCGTGGTGCCCCTCGACGGTGGCACGGAAGACGGTGCGCCCGAGGGTGGGAAGGACACGGCAGCGTGAGCTTGAGCGACACCGGCAGCGACAGCGACAGCGACAGCGGTACGGACGAGGGCGCCCCCCGCATCCGCGTCCTGCTCGCCGACGACGAGCACCTGATCCGCGGCGCGCTGGCCGCCCTGCTGGCGCTCGAGAACGACCTCACGATCGTCGCCGAGGCGGCTTCGGGTCCGGAGGCGCTGGCCATGGCGCGCGCGCACGGGCCGGACGTGGCGGTGCTCGATCTGCAGATGCCCGGAGCCGACGGGGTGCAGGTGGCCAGGCAGCTGCGCGACGCGCTGCCCGGCTGCCGGACCATGATCGTGACGAGTCACGGGCGGCCCGGCCATCTGAAGCGGGCGCTGGCCGCCGGGGTGCGCGGCTTCGTACCCAAGACGGCGTCGGCGCAGCAGCTCGCCGAGATCATCCGCTCGGTGCACGCCGGAGTCCGTTACGTGGACCCCGAGTTGGCGGCCGACGCGATCAGCGCCGGCGACTCGCCGCTGACGGCACGCGAGGCGGAGCTGCTCGAACTGGCCGCCGACGGCGCCCCGGTCGCGGAGATCGCTCAGCGGGCTTCGCTGACGGTGGGGACCGTACGCAACTACCTCTCGGCGGCCACCGCGAAGCTCGGCGCCGAGAACCGGCACGCGGCCGCGCGCATGGCACGCGAGCGCGGCTGGCTCTGAGGGCCGCCGCCCACCTCGCACTCGCGGCAGGACGGTACGCACCACACCGGAAGGAAGAATTCGGGCACATTCGGTCGCGCAGGGAAGGGTCGTGCCAAATATCTCGGACGTGGATATCCCTCGCCACCCCCGTGATATTCAAAGAAGATTGAGCTTTACTTGAGCTTAGTGATCGGCGAATTGGCGAACCGGCGCCACAGAAACGGACCAGGTCCAGGCCTGTACGGGCGCTGGCATAAACCTGTCGCGCCCCATTGCAACAAACTGACACGGATTCCCCTTCTGCCGCTCTCCCGATGCTGGCATCTTCATGTCTGGAAGCGAGCCAAGGCATTCACGGGGAGGTAGGCGCGCCAGAGCGATCCGCTTCGTTGCAGTTTACGGTGACGACCGAAAGCTCATCCCGGCGGGGCACGCCCGATGACCACTCCCGGTTCTTGACTTCAACCGCTTTCGAAAACAGCCAGCCATGTCTCACATGCAGGAGGAATCCATGCTCGAAGAGAAGATGAATCTCCAGATCCAGGGCGAGCTGCACGAGGAGCACGCCGGCGAGATCGCCGACAAGGCCGCCCCCGTCCTGGCCACCCCGGCCCTCGCGGGCGCCTTCGTCACCGGTGCGGCCGTCGTGACCGGCGCGTACGCGGCCGGCCAGGCTGTCGGCTGACCACCGATCCGCCTCCGGGTGACTCCTGCGGCACAGCCGGAATCCCCCGTACACACAGCAGAATCAACTGAACAGGAGAGTGCACATGAACGAAGTGACTTCGCACATCAACATGTCGGCGGAGCTCTCGTCCATCGAGATCACCGACACCGACGGAACCGTTTTCTCCGGCGCCTCTCCGGTGCTGGCCACCCCGGGTGCCTTCCTGGGCGGCGTCGCCATCGCTTCGGCGACGGTCGCGGCCTTCGAGGCCGGCCAGGGCTGAATCGCTGTTCAATTACCCGCTAGTCACAAGACCGTGTAGGAGAAGTACCACCCTCTGCTGCGCCGCCATGTGAAATCGGGACTCCGCCCGGTCGGCCGGTCCTCTCACCGGCCGATCGGGTAACACCATCACTTATCCAGCGATCTTTCAACCCCTCGCCGCACGCCCCGAGGAGACCACCGTGAAATCGCTTGCCAAAAAGCTGACCTCGACATTTCTCGGACCGGTGCCGATCTCCCGCGACCGGACACTCGCCGTGTCCGAACGGCTGTCGGCGCTCACCTCACTCACCTCCAGTCTCGAATACATCACCCACCAGCGGCACATCGGCCGCGGCGGGCTCAACGACTGGGACATCGCCCGCGATGTGCACGCCGGGTCCACCCGCCCGACCCGGCGCTTCCTGGACGCCGTCAGCAGCCCCGGGGCGACGAAGGCGCTGCACGTGGCCCGCATCGCCGCCAGCGCCGCGCTGCTGGCGCCCGGCAACGCCCGCTGGCGGGGCGCGGCCAACATCTTCCTCGGCGTGAGCAACGCCGCGCTCTACCCCCGCCACCGGTACGGCACCGACGGCTCCGACCAGGTGGCCTCGCTCGTCCAGACGACGGCCGGAATGGCCCGCCTCTCCACCCAGCCGGCGGTGCAGGACGCCCTGTTGTGGTACGTGGCGCTGCAGGCGAACCTCTCCTACGTCGTCTCCGGCTGGGTGAAGCTGCTGGGCGCACCGTGGCGGGAGGGTTCGGCGCTCGACGGCATCATGCGCACCCGCACCTACGGGCACGAAGGCTTCTGGAACCTCACCCGGCGCTACCCGGTGCCCTCCCGTTACCTCGCGCACGGCGTGCTCGCGCTGGAATGTCTCTTCCCGGTGGCCTACCTCAAGGGCGGCTCACTCGTCCGCCCCATCCTGGCCAGCGCGGCGTCCTTCCACGTGGCCAACGGCTATCTCATGGGCCTGGGCCGCTTCGTCACCTCCTTCACGGCGATGCACCCGATGGTCGCCTACACCAGTGCGCCCAAGCACCACCCCGCGGTGGCCGGCCGGGACGACCGGGCGCTGACCACGGCCGCGACCATGGCGGCCGTCGGCGTCACGGTGGCCGGGTTCCTCGCGGCGATGCGGCGGCTGCGGGCGACCGACCCGTGGCCGAACGGCCGGGTGCTGACCACCCGGCACGGCGACGTACTGCACTACAACGAGCGCGTCCCGGCGGACGACCGCTCGCCCGTCCTGGTCTTCGGCACCGGCATGACCTCCACGGCCGAGCACTTCAGCTGGATCACCAACAAGCTGGTCGCGGAGAGCGACTACGGGATCATCACCTACAGCCGGGCCGGCTACGGGCCGAGCCAGTACCACAGCTCACGCCCGTACAGCCTGCAGGAGTCGGTGGACGACCTGGTCGATCTGGTCGACGGCGCGGTGCCGGAGGGCCGGGACGTGATCCTGGTGGGCCACTCGCTCGGCGGCGAGTTCGCGCGGCGCGCCGCCGCCGAACTGGGCGGCCGGGTACGCGGCCTGATCTATCTGGACAGCTCGCACCCCGCGGAACTGACCCGCTCCAAGCAGCAGCAGGAGACGGCGGACCGGCTCAAGGACGGGCTCAACATGTTCTCCCGCAGCCTGCGGGCCGGTCTGGGCGCCCTGCTGGTACGCCCGCGCTGGGTACAGGACCTGCCGGCCGAGGCCCGCAGCCGCGCCTTCGCGCAGTACGCGGACAGCAAGCTGTGGCGGGCCGGGATACGCGAATGGGAGGCGACGGAACGCGAGTTCCGCGAGTTCACCGGCGACCTCCCGGCCATCGCGTCGCACGCCATGGTGCTCTCCGCGCAGCGGACCGTCGACCGTGACCCCGAGCAGCTGCTGATGCACAACGAACTGGCCGCCGCCCACCGCGGTGCCGGGCGCGTGGTGCACAACTCGGTGCTCGAGGGCGCGGACCACGACACCATGCTCACCGAAGCCCGGCTGGGCAGCGAGGTGGGACGCCGGATCCTGGCGTTCCTCCACGAGATCGAGGCACATGACGGGGACGGCGGCGGGCAGCGCCGGTCCCGGGGGAACCAGCCCAAGGAGGCACGATGAACGGCACGGCAGCCCGTACCGCCACGGGAGCGCGCTCGTTGCTCTCCCGTGCGTTCACCGGACCGGGCGGGGTGACGCGTGCGGCGTCCGCCGCCGTCCTCATCGGCACGCTCGCCGCGCAGCATCCCAACCCGGTCTTCAACCGGGCGCAGCGGCTGGACATGTTCTCCGCGCTCTTTCCCAACTGGCGCTTCTTCGCCCCCACTCCGGCCCAGCATGACTACCATTTCCTCTACCGGACGCTGAACCACGAAGGGGAGACCTCTCCCTGGCGGATGGTGGAGGTCATCGCGGGCCGCAAGCTGCCGCAGATCTTCTGGTTCCCCGGCCGCCGGCCGGAGAAGGCGGTCTTCGACATCTGCACCGAACTCATCTCCTCGCTGGACAAGGGTTTCGACCATGTGGTGAAGCTGCCGGCCTACCGGCTGCTGCGTGACCGCATCCAGCGGGACGCCCTCGCCGCCGACAACGCGGCGGGGGACGTGAAGGGCTTCCAGTTCACTCTCGTACGGGCCACCGGCTACGACGAGTCCACCGAGCCGGAGGTCATCTTCGTCTCCCCGTACACGGCGATGACGGACTCGGTCCGTCCGTCCCGCCCGTCCCACGACTTCCACATACGGGACGACTCGACCGACGAGCGTCCCGCAGCGCCCGCACGGTAACGACCTGGTGCACGATAGAGGGTGGATCAGCGAGCGGCGTCATGCGGCTTCGGATCCAAGGCGGAGGAGGGAGGCGACGCGGAGCGTCGTCGACCGACGACAACGCCGGAGGCGGAGTCGCAGGGCGTCGGGAGCCCGCCCGCTATCGCGCACCAGGTCGTAAGCGCGGGCACCACCACCAGATTCCCGGAAGGGGTCACCATGTCCACTCCCACCATGATCATCGCTGCCATCGCCGTCATCATCGTCGCGGCCATCGCGCTGAACGTCTCCAAGAAGAAGAAGTAAGGCAGCCACACCGAGACCGAGAGGAGGCCCTGATGAGCGCTGTGGACGACATCGGCTACGGGCGGCAGTTCGGAGGCTTCTACGACCGGATCTTCCCGAGCGGCGCCTACACCGAGCCGACCGTGGAGAAGCTCGCCTCCCTGCACCCCCGGCCCGGAGAACGCGCGCTGGAACTCGGCGTCGGCACCGGGCGGGTGGCCATCCCCCTCGCCCGGCGCGCCTTCCCCGTCACCGGCGTCGACTCCTCGCCGGAGATGCTGGAACAGCTGGAGACCAAGGCCAAGGAGGCGGGTGCGGACGTCACCGCGGTGCACGGCGACATCCGCACCTACACCGACGAGGCGCGATACGGCCTGGTCTACTGCGTCTGCGCCACCTTCTCCATGCTGCTGGACGCCGAGGAACAGCGGGCCACGATCCAGCACGCCGCGGACCGGCTCGCCCCCGGCGGCACCCTCGTCGTGGAGACGTCGAACCCCGGGGGCGTACGGGCGCTGCACGAGGGGCAGCAGCGCACCTCGTACTTCATCCCGTATCCGGAGCCGAACACCGGACTGCTGACCTACTCCACCGTCTTCGAGGACCGGAAGCTGTGGCACGCGTCGCACATCTGGTTCGAGGACGGAAAGTCCTCGGTCGGCTCCGAACTGGCCCGGCTCACCACGCCGGAGGAGGTGGACGAGTACGCGGCGAGCGCCGGTCTGCGCCCGGCCGCGCGCTGGGCGGACTGGAACGAGACGCCCTACGCGGAGGACTCCCCCATGTTCGTCAGCACCTACACCCAACCCTGAGGTGACCCTGCATGAGCACCCTGGAGGCGAGCGCCGGCCGAAGCTCCAGGACCCTCCGCGTGGAAGGCCCTGAGGAGCGGATCGGCCCGGCGCACGCGCGCAGGCGGGAGGGTGAGAGCACCGGCGGTGCCGCCGTATGGCATCTGGCACGGCGGCACCGTGCTCTCCTCGGCACGGGAATCGTGGTCGGCCTGATCGGGGTGACCGCCTCGCTCGCACAGCCGTACGCGATCGGCGAGCTGATCAAACAGGCGGGCCAGAACAAGCCGTTGTCCGGGGCGGTCCTCCTGCTCGTGGTGCTGTTCTGCGTGGACGCGGGCTTCTCGTCGCTGCAGTCGTACATGATCGGGCGGGCCGGCGAGAACATCACCTACGACGTGCGGATGTTCCTCAGCCGGCGCCTGCTGCACGTGGACCTGCCCGCGTACGGCAAACAGCAGCAGGGCGACGTCCTGACCCGTACGGTCTCCGACACCTCACTGGCCAAGATCGCGCTGTCGCAGAGCCTGGCGCAGCTGGTGATCAACGGGTTCACGGTGGCCGGCGGCGTCGTGGTCATGTTCCTGATCGACTTCTGGATGATGCTCATCACGCTGGCCTGCCTCGGCACCGCCAGCAGCGTCTCCCTGCTGCTGGCGCGCCAGGTGCGCCGCGCCGCGGTGGTCAACCGCGGCGACACCAGCGCCTACGGCTCCGACGTGCAGCGCGTGCTCTCCGCCCTGCCCACCGTCAAGGCGTCCCGCGCAGAGGACCGCGAGACCCACCGGATCGGCCTGCTGGCCTGGCGGGCCCGCAACTCCGGGGTCCGCGTCAACGGGCTCAACTCCCTGCTGATGCCCGCCATGAACGTCGGGACGCAGGCCGCGCTGGCGGTCGTCGTCGGTGTGGGCATGACCCGGGTGACCCGCGGGACGATGACGATGGCCGACCTCACGGCGTTCGTGATGTATCTCTTCTACATGGTCTCGCCCCTCGTGCTCTTCTTCCTGGCCATCGGCCAGTTCCAGCAGGGCCGCGCCGCGATACACCGGGTCGACGACCTCACCACCCTCCCGCAGGAGGGCGGCGTCATCGACCGGCGGCGCTACCGGTCGCCGTCCGCGGTCAAGTCCTCGCTGTCCGAGGACCGGGACGCCGTGGAGTTCCGCTCGGTGAACTTCCGGTACGGAGAACGGGGGGAAGCCTCCGGCCCGAAGGGCGAACAGCCGGCCGAGACCCTCTCCGACATCTCCTTCACGGTGCCCTCCCGCGGCATGACCGCCATCGTCGGCCCGTCCGGCGCCGGCAAGACCACGCTCTTCCAGCTGATCGAACGCTTCTACAAGCTGGACGGCGGCAGCATCCTGATCGGCGGCAGGAACATCGAGACGATGCCGCTGAACACGCTGCGCGGACTGGTCGGTTACGTGCAACAGGACAGCGCGGCCATGCGCGGCACCGTACGGGAGAACCTGGTGTACGCCCAGCCCGACGCGACCGAGGACGACATCCGCGAGGTGGTCGAACTGGCCGGTCTCACCAAGGTGGTCGCGGGACTGCCGCAGGGCCTCGAGACCGAGCTGGGCGACCAGGGCAGCGGGCTCTCCGGCGGCCAGCGGCAACGCCTGTGCATCGCCCGTGCGCTGCTCCAGAGGCCGGCCGTCCTGCTGCTCGACGAGGCCACCTCCAACCTCGACTCCGACTCCGAGAACGCCTTCCGCGACACCCTGCGCAAGGTCGCCCCCCGCTGCGCGGTGATCACGATCGCGCACCGCATCTCCACCGTGATCGACGCGGACAAGATCGTGGTGCTCAGCGACGGCCGGGTACGGGCCTGCGGCGAGCACCACGACCTGATGAAGCGGGACACGCTCTACCGGCGGCTGGCCACCTCCCAGCTGCGGGCGGCCACTACATGAAGCCCGGCGAGGACCGCGGCACCGGGGACTCGGTCGCCATCGTCGGCACCGGCCCTAACGGGCTCGCGGCCGGGGTGACGCTGGCCCGCGCGGGCCTCCGTGTGGAGCTGTACGAGGCCGCCGCCACCCTCGGCGGGGGGCTGCGCGGCGAGGCGTACTTCGACAGCGACGTGCGGCACGACGTCTGCTCCGCCGTCCACCCGATGGCCGCCGCCTCTCCCTTCTTCCGTGCGTTCGGGCTCGCCGAGCGGGGCGTGGAACTGCTGCACCCGCAGATCAGCTACGCCCACCCGCTGGACGACGGGCGCGCCGGGCTCGCCTTCTCCGACCTGGCCGCCACCTGCGAACACCTCGGCCCGGACGGCGAAAGCTGGCGGCGGCTGATGGCTCCGCTGCTCGAGCACAGCACGGGCCTGGTGGACTTCTTCATGAGCGGCCAGCGCTCCCTGCCGCCGGACCTGGCCGCACCGCTGCTGCTCGCCCGCCGGCTGCCCGCACACCTGGGCGGGCGGCTGCGCGGGTTCCGAGGCGACGTAGCGCCCGCCCTGCTCACCGGCGTCGCCGCGCACGCCGTCGGCAAGCTTCCCTCGCTCGCCTCCGGCGCGGTGGCCATGCTGCTGGGCCACCTCGCGCACGGCACCGGCTGGCCGCTGCCACGCGGCGGCAGCGAGCGGATCGCCGACGTCATGGCAGACGACATCCGCGCCCACGGCGGCACCTTCCACACCGGCCGCCGCATCACCGGCCTGCGCGAGCTCGGCGACGTCTCCGCCGTCCTCCTCGACACCACCCCCGGCCACCTGCTCTCGCTGGCGGGCGATCGGCTGCCCGCCCGCTACGCCCGGCAGCTGCGCCGTTTCCACTACGGTCCGGGTGCCGCGAAGGCCGACTTCCTGGTCTCCGAACCCATCCCGTGGACCGCCCCGGAGGTCGGCCGCGCGGGCACGGTCCATCTGGGCGGCAGCCACGCCGCCATCGCCCGCCAGGAGGGGCTGGCCGTCCGCGGCGTGGCCACCGACGAGCCCTTCGTGCTGCTGGTCGACCCGGCCGCCACCGACCCCGGGCGGGCACTGCCGGGCAAGCGGCCGGTCTGGGCGTACGCGCATGTGCCCAACGGCGACACCCGGGACCCGGTCGCCCTGGTGCGCTCCCGCATCGAGCGGTACGCGCCCGGCTTCGGCGACACGGTCATCGCGGCCCGCGGCACCTCCGCCCGCGACCTGGAGGCGTACAACCCCAACTACGTGGGCGGCGACATCGGCGCGGGCGCGATGACGCTCTACCAGTCACTCGCCCGGCCGGTGCCGCGGATCGACCCCTACCGCACGCCGCTGCCCGGCGTCTTCCTCTGCTCCGGCTCGGCACCTCCCGGCCCGGGCGTGCACGGCATGGCCGGTTATCTGGCCGCCCGCTCGGCGCTGCGGCACCGGTTCGGTCTACGGGACGCGCCCAGCCTCGCCCCGTAGACCGCCCGGCGAACGGCCCTAGATCCAGCCGCGCTCGCGTGCCAGCAGGGCGGCCTGCGGGCGGTTGCCGGCGCCCAGCATCTGCATGAGGTCCGCGATGTAGCGCCGGTACGTGCGCACCGAGACGCCCAGGTCCCGTGCCCCGGCCTCGTCCTTGCCGCCGGAACACATCGCCCGCAGCACCAGCCGCTCCAGCTCGGACGGCCCGCCCTCGTCCGGCCTGGGCTCGCCCAGCGCCGAGCCCAGCTCGTCCGACTCGGCCCATATCCATTCGAACAGGGCGAGGATGTTGGAGACCAGGCCGCTCTCCTGCGCGAAGAGCGCGCCCCGCGCGTTGTCCTCGGGGTGCACCGGGACGACCGCCGTCCGGCGGTCGTACATCTGGATCTTCGCCGCGGTGTGGCTGATCAGCCGGACCCGCGCGCCGTGCGATTCCAGTTCCCGCAGATACTCCACGGTCGGCCGGTGATCGAGGGTCTTGCGGATCACGACGCTGCGCACCGACAGTCCGCGGCGCAGGCAGCGCAGCACGCGCGGGCGGGATTGCTCGATCTCCTCCTCCCGCAGGACGCTGCCCGGCTCCACCAGGGAAACCTCCTCCCGCGCGAAGAAGGCCAGGTCGTCGATCCGGTCGCGGATCTTGGCCAGGTCGGTGACCTGCTCGATACCGACCACGGCGGGCGGGCGCTGCTCTCCCCGCTCCGCGCGCAGGGAGGCCACCAACGGTCTGAGCTGGGTGACCCGTTGGAGCTTCTCGCGGAGTTCGTGCAGGCGCAGGTCAAGCAGCCGTGCGACCGCCACGTCCGGGTCGGCGGCGGCCAGTCCATCGTCCCCCGCGGCACCCTGCGCGTGGGAGGTGCCCCCGCTGCGCAGCAGTCCCAGCTCCCGCAGCCGCCGCAACTCCCGGCGTGCGGCGTTCGGGAGGATCCGGAGCTGGTCGGTGAGGGCGTCGAGCCCGATACCGGGCTCGCGAAGGCACAGCCGATAGATCTGCTCTTGCTCCTCGGTGAGGCCGAGGTAGGACATCTCGTTCGTACCCATGGCTGATCTCCCCCTGTTCGGTTGCCTGTTGGCCCGCTGAGGGGTGGGCGTGGTCGTGGTCGTAAAGCTTTGGGAGCCCACGGGCCGGAACAGGAGTCCGAGCATAGAAAAAACGAAGGCATCCAACACCCCTCGTACGGCTAACATTTCGCGTGCCGCTGCCATGCGGTGTGCTTCTGCCCCGGTATGCACGATCCTTGACGGAGGGGTTGCCTCCGGTAACAGGTGAGTGCGTTTGGTTTATAGTGGACTTGTGGCGCCGCACAGCGCATGTGCGGCCTGCCCACTGCGGACGTAGCTCAGCTGGTAGAGCGCAACCTTGCCAAGGTTGAGGTCGCGAGTTCGAACCTCGTCGTCCGCTCCAGTCTTTTCCAGGCGCTCAGGACCACTCGAGGCCGGTCAGCAGCCGGTACGCCTCCGCGTACTTCTCGCGGGTGCGCTCCACGATCCGTTCCGGAAGCGGCGGCGGTGGCTGCTGCCCTCCGCGGTCCCAGCCCGAGTCCGGACCGGACAGCCAGTCGCGCACGAACTGCTTGTCGAAGGAGGGCTGGGCGCGACCCGGCTTCCACTGGTCGACGGGCCAGAAGCGGGAGGAGTCCGGGGTCAGCACCTCGTCCCCGAGTACCAGTCCGAGGTAGTCGGTCTCGGCCGGGACTCCGATGCCGTCCTCGCCGTCCCCCTCGCCGCGCCCGAACTCGAACTTCGTGTCGGCCAGGATGATGCCGCGGTCCAGCGCGATGTCGCGGGCCCGCTGGTAGACGGCGAGCGTGAGCTGGCGCAGCTGGGTGGCCGTCTCGGTGCCGACCTCGCGGGCGACCTCCTCGTAGCTGACGTTCTCGTCGTGGTCGCCGACGGCGGCCTTGGTGGCCGGGGTGAAGATCGCGGCCGGCAACTCCGCGCCGTCGGTGAGCCCTTCGGGCAGGGCGAGACCGCAGACCGTACGCGTCTGCTCGTACTCCGCCAGCCCCGAGCCGGTCAGGTAGCCGCGCGCCACACACTCCACCGGGATCATCCGCAGCGACCGGCACACCATGGTGCGCCCCGCCCAGTCGGCCGGCGCGCCCTCCGGCACGTCGGTGCCGATGACGTGGTTCGGGACGAGCTCGGCGAGCTGCTCGAACCACCACAGAGAGAGCTGGGTGAGGATCCTGCCCTTGTCCGGGATCTCGGTGGGCAGCACCCAGTCGTACGCCGAGACGCGGTCGCTGGCCACCATGACGAGATCGCCCGCCGCGTTCCGGTAGAGGTCGCGCACCTTGCCGGTGTGCAGGTGCAGCAGACCCGGCACCTGCACGGGGTCGGGCGTCTCCACGAATCCGGACACGGGTCCTCCGGGGGTCACGTCGGCACAGCGGGTCCGGCCACGCCGAATCGCGCGGCCGGATTCCGATTGTCCCGTACGGACGCTCGCGGGGCCCGGCAGGGTCGGCCGGTCAGGTCGGCCGGTCAGGTCGGCCGGTCAGGCGCGCTTGCACACCCGGTCAAGGAGATTGGACGTCGCACGCTGGATCCGGGCATCGACGTGGCCGGGCCGGTTGAGGGCCGGCGACCAGGCGAAGGTGCCGGCGGAGAAGACCAGGGAGCCGGACGGGGCACGGTAGAGCGAGGTCTCCTGGTGGCGGCGGGTGCCCTGGGCGTCACGGTAGGGGGAGTGGGCGAGCAGGACGCGGTCGGTGTGGACCGGCAGGCTCGTACGCGGGAAATAGCGGTCGGCCTCTCCCGCGACGAGGTCCGGCAATTCGTCGCCGTCGGCCACTCCCGTGGCGTCCCACAGCCAGTGACCGGTGTTCCGCACCACCAGGGGGTACGGCCGGGGCACCTGACCGCCGTACTGGATGCCCAGCACGTGCTGTTCCGGTTCACCCCGGTCACGCCAGCGGGCCGGACGGCCCGGACCACGGCGCTTGCGGCAGGTCACCAGCCGGTCGGGGTCGCCGCCGGGCAGCGGGTCCAACTCCACCTGCCAGTACATGGTGTTGGCGGAGAGGAAGATCAGCGCGGTGCCGCCGTCCCGGGCCCGCTCCACCGCGTGCCGCATGGGCGCCGACCAGTACTCGTCGTGGCCGGGGAAGACCAGGCCGCGGTAGAGCGACGGGTCGACGCGGCCCGCGTGCAGGTCACGGGCGTCGGCGTAGGCCAGGTCGTAGCCGTAGCGCTCGGCCCAGCGGATGACGTCGTAGGCGTGACCGACGTGCAAGGGGAGTCCCGCGCCGGCGTAGGGACGGTCGAAGGAGACCGTGACGGCGGCCTCCTCCTCACCCAGCAACCGGCCCTGCGCGTCCCAGGCGTGATAGAGGCTGGCACCGCTGCGGCCGTCCTCGGGGTAGAGGTTGTACGCCTGCCAGGTGATGTCGGGCAGCACCAGGAGCAGGTCGGCGGGTTCGCGGTCGCGGACGGTGAAGGGGATGTGCGAACGGTGCATGCCGTCGGCTGTCGTCAGGACGGCGACGTAGGCACCGGTGGACCAGTCCAGGGGGATCTGCAGGCGCCAGGAGAGCCACCAGTGGTGGCAGGAGACGGTGCGCTCGGCGGCGAGCGGGGCGGGCTGGCTGATCCCGGACAGCCGCGGGCTGGTGGTGATCTTCTGGGCGCCGGCGCCGTCGTAGTACCCGATCCGGTAGACGTCGGCGCTGAAGGGCTGGGGCGGATCGACGGTGATACGGAAGTCGAGTGACTCGCCGAGGGCCGTACCGCCGCCGCTGTCGGCGAAGCCCTTGATCTGGCAGTGCACGTCGTCGGCGGTGCGCGGGCCGCTGCTGCCGGCCGTACGGCGGCGGCGGTCACCGGGCAGCAGCTCGTCCAGGTCGGCGTGGTCCACGTACCAGGGCACCACCTGGCCGTTGTCGAAGTAGTGCTCGCCGCACCGCAGCCAGGGCAGCGGTCCCTGACCGAACGGGTCGGTGACGGCGTGCGCCAGTGCCCCCGACTCCCAGCGCCGGATCTCTTCCGTCCCCACCTGCGACCCCACTCCGTTGCCCGCCCGCCCCTTGCGACCCTGGTGCAGGTCGTTACCGCCATCAGCCCATCACATTACGCGAGCGTCGCGTCACCCCGCGTCGCGAATTCGGCTTGAGTACGCCCCCCACCGGGCCGAACGCCGGACCGGCTCCCGGGGGCAGGGACGGGTCAGACCAGGCGGACCGGTTTGTCCGGGCGGATACCGACCGCGGTGAGCCAGTCGCGCAGCGCCCGCGCGTCCCCGCGCTCCACGAGATCGAGCACCGGGCCCGTCAGGTCCGCCGCGCGCTCGCCGTCGACGAGGAGCGTGGGCCCGTCCAGCCAGTCCAGCCCCGGCGCCGCGCCCGCGGTGTCGACGGCCGCACAGCACACCACCGCGGTCACGTGCTCCGCCATGAGCTCCCGGCCGCTGCGCGGCGGCTGGATCGACAGCCCCATCGGGGCGGTGACCGTACCGTCACCCGGGCCCGCGATGAGCGGTGCGACCAGCGCCGCGTCGCCCTGGAACGCCGCGGCCTCCCTGGCGACGGCGGCACCGACGCGGGCGGCCAGCACCTCGGTGTCCGTGCCTGTGTCCGTGCCTGTGTCCGTGTCCGTGTCTGTGGAGGGGCCTCCTGCGAACCGCTCCAGCACCCGGCCCAGGGTCGGCCCGCGCAGATCATCGGCGTCGTGCCCGCCGGCTTCCGGCGCCGGGGCGGTCGCGGGCGCGTCGTCCAGCGCGTCGAGGGCCGCGAAGAGGCGGGCGGCGTGCGTACGCCAGATGCGGTCGACGACCTCCTCCGGGTACGCCTGCCAGTCCACCGGCGCCCAGTCGGGCCCGGGCTCCGGCGGACCGCCGTGGAAGAGGCGGGCGGCGAGCAGGGAGACGGCTTCGTCGACGACGCCGGGCTCATCGAGGAGGTCGCACGCGGGGCGCTCGCCGAGGCGCGAGGTGAAGCCCTCCGCGAGCCGGTCGCGGCGGGAGAGCTCGGTCAGCGCGGAGACCACACCCGCGTCCAGCTGGGCGGGCCAGCGGCCGATCCGCCAGGCGGGCAGGGCGACCCGGGTGAGCAGCCGGTCCCAGCCCGCGTAGGCGAGCCCCACCTGCTCCTGTGCCGCCGTCCGGAGCGCGTAATCCACACCCTGTGCACGGAACGCGGCCGCCGCGGCCACCCCCCGCTCCATCTCGGCCGCGTGCGGAGCGCACGCGCGGAGCATCAGGCGGGCACACCGGCCCGCGAGACGGAGGCCGGGACGGCACACGGCCGCCGCCCAGGACGGGACACGCGACGGGTGGTCCTCGTGTGCCCGGTCCCCGGCGGCGGCCGCCGCGGCGACCGCGATCGCCGCGTCGAGACCCCGCACCAAGCGGCGGGCCGCGGCTATGTCGGGGTGTGCCGAGGGGCCGGTCCCCGCGACCACGGGAGCGAGCACGGCACGCAGCTCGGCGACGCGCATCCACCACAGGAAGGGCGACCCGATGACCAGGACCGGCGCCTTCCGCTCGCCGTGCGCCGCGTGGCTGCGGTCCTCCAGCCAGCTGTCACAGTCCGGGGTGAGTGCCACGCCGGAGGGAGCCGGGACGTCCAGCCGGTCGGCCAGGTCCCGCACCAGGTGGTAGAGGTCCGGGGCGGAGCTCTCGTCGACGTCCACGGTGGGGGCGACGGCGGGCCGCGCCCCCACGATCACCGCCCCGACGCCCGCGGCCACCGCGAGCACCAGCAGCGCGACGGCGCTCACCACCCATGTCACGCCGTCCCAGCCCGCGCCGAGCCGGCCGGTCAGCCGGCCGGTGCCCATGATCACCGCCGCGGCGGCCGGCAGCAGCGCGACGGCGAGCGCCGTGCCGCGGACGCGGAGCACGGACAGTGCGTGTGAGCGCGCCGACCGCGCTCCTGCTTGCTGGCCCACCACGTGCTGCTCACCCCCAGACGTCGTGCCCGGATCTCCGGCCTTCGGCGGCCTTCGGCTTTCCCCACTGTGGCACCGCGGACTGACAGCGCAATGTGCGCTGGGCCAGTCGAGAACGCTTCACGCGGCCTGCGCGGAACCATAGTTGGGGGACCGATCCCCGTCAGCCGCTCCGCGCCCCGGTCACTCGATGGAATGGCTTTGGGGAGAGCTCTTGCTTCCAGGCGGGTGAGGGAGGTGCCCCTTATGCCGTCGCTCGGCCGGTCTGCGAAAGGTGCGGCGCTTACGAGGTATGCGCAGCCTGCTCGGCGGCCTTCGCCGCGATGTCCGTACGGTGGTGCGAGCCGTCCAGCCGGATGCGTCCGATCGCTTCGTACGCCCGCTCGCGGGCACCGGCCAGCCCGGCGCCCGTCGCGGTGACGGACAGCACCCGGCCACCCGCGCTGACCACGTGGCCCGCGGCGTCCCGCCGGGTGCCGGCGTGCAGCACGTACGCGTCGGGCGCGTCCTGCTCCGCGACCGCGTCCAGCCCCTCGATGACGTCGCCGGTGCGGGGCTTGTCCGGGTAGTCGTGCGCGGCGATGACGACGGTGACCGCCGCGTCCTCGCTCCAGCGCAGCGGCGGGAACGCGGCGAGCCGCCCGGTCGCCGCCGCGTGCAGCAGACCCGCAGCGGGGGTCCGGAGCCGGGCCAGTACGGCCTGGGTCTCCGGGTCGCCGAAGCGGGCGTTGAACTCGATGACACGGACGCCGCGCGAGGTGATGGCGAGTCCCGCGTAGAGCAGTCCGGAGAAGGGAGTGCCGCGTCGCCGCAGCTCGTCGACGGTCGGCCGCAGCACCGTCCGCTCGATCTCCCGTACCAGTTCCGGGTCGGCCCAGGGCAGCGGCGAGTACGCGCCCATGCCGCCGGTGTTCGGACCCTCGTCCCCGTCGTAGGCGCGCTTGAAGTCCTGGGCGGGCTGCAGCGGCACCACCGTCTCGCCGTCGGTGACCGCGAAGAGGGAGACCTCGGGGCCGTCCAGGAACTCCTCGATCACGACGCGCTCGCAGCTTCGCGCGTGCGCGCGTGCCGCTTCGAGGTCGTCGGTCACCACGACACCCTTGCCGGCTGCGAGACCGTCGTCCTTGACCACGTAGGGCGGGCCGAAGGCGTCGAGCGCCTCGTCGGCCTCCGCCGGAGTGGTGCACAGGTAGCTGCGTGCCGTCGGCACGCCCGCCGCGGCCATCACGTCCTTCGCGAACGCCTTGGAGCCCTCCAGCCGTGCGGCCTCGGCCGACGGCCCGAACACGGCGACGCCGCGCGCCCGTACGGCGTCCGCGACCCCCGCGACCAGTGGCGCCTCCGGCCCGATGACGACGAGATCGGCACGCACCGCCGGTGCCTGCGCCAGGTCCGCGACGGCTTCGCCGTCCAGCGCGTCGACGGAGTGCGTCGTCGCCACTTCGGCGGTTCCGGCGTTGCCGGGCGCGCAGTGCAGCGCCGTGACCTCGGGGTCCAGCGAGAGTGCGCGGCACAGGGCGTGTTCGCGGGCTCCGCCGCCGATGACCAGGATTCTCACGGCACCAGCGTAATCGGCCGTCCGCCCGAGCGGTCTCCGGCCCCGCGGCCGGCAGGCCGGCAGGCCGGTCAGCTGAAGACGATCATCGAGCCCTGCGCCAGGCTGCGCGTGGCCGCCGCGTGCAGGCCCGACCAGACGTGCCGTTCCCGGGCGAACGGTCCCTCCCCGTGCGTGACCGGAGGCGCCGCGGGCTCCTCCAGATCCGTGGGACGGGTGGGTGCGGCCGGCGCGGGAGGCGGGTTGCCGGGCTCGACCCCGAGGTGGGGCGCGACCGCTTCCAGTTCGCGCAGCAGCCCGTGGCTGGAGCCGAGCGGGCCGCCGCCGGCCATCAGTTCGTCGGTGGCCAGCGGTGCGGCGAAGTCCAGCGGGACGTAGGCGCCCGCGTGGTCGTAGTGCCAGACCAGATGCGACTGCTGCGCGGTCGTCTCGAACATCTCCAGCAACTGCTCGTAGTCACCGCCCAGTTCGTCGACGGGTGTGACCTCCAGACCGCACAGGTGCAGCAGGTGGGCGCGGCGCAGGAAGTGCAGCGCGTCGTAGTCGAAGCCCGCGGCCGGTGCGACGTCGCCGGTGAGTCCCGGCATGTAGCGGTAGACGGGTACGGGGGGCAGGCCCGCGTCGGTCAACGCCTTGTCGTAGGCGGCGATCTCCTCGGCGAAGGGGTTGTCGGGGCTGTGACACAGCACATCGACGAGGGGGACCAGCCAGAGGTCACATGCCAAGGGGTACTCCATCCACAGCTCGGTCAACGCGAGACGGTAGCCGGTCCCGCGGCCGGCCGGAAGCCGTCACGGCGGCAGCCGCGCCTCGGGCGCTTCGGCGGGCGTTTCCGCGGGCGGCTCCGCGGGCGGCCCCGCGGGCGCTTCCGCGAGCCCCAGCGGGTGC
>NZ_JBOHCV010000417.1:0-5135 GCF_050698815.1 Streptomyces sp. | reverse complement strand
CGGTCATCGCCGCGCTGCCCCCGCAGAGCCACGACGAGTGACCTCGCGGTCCGGGCGGCGCGCACGTCCGTGGTCCCGTACGGCTGCCGTACGGGACCGGGCACCGGGCCGCGGTAGGGGACCGCAGAGCAGAAAGTGAGTCATCCCGTGCCCGTGTCACCCGTCTCCGGCCGGCTCCCCGATTTCCCGTGGGACCGGCTGGAGCCGTACAAGGCCACCGCCGCCGCGCACGCGGACGGCATCGTGGACCTCTCCGTGGGCACCCCCGTCGACCCGGTGCCGGAGCTGATCCAGCGCGCGCTCGCGGACGCCAGCGACCGTCCCGGCTATCCGACGGTGTGGGGCACGGCCGGGCTGCGCGACGCGCTCGCCGGGTGGTGCGAACGCCGCCTGGGCGCGACCGGCATGGCACACCGCAACGTGCTGCCGGTCCTCGGTTCCAAGGAGTTCGTCGCGTGGCTGCCGACCCAGCTCGGTCTGGGTCCCGGCGATCGCGTCGCCCACCCCCGGCTGGCCTATCCGACCTACGAGGTGGGCGCACGGCTCGCCCGTGCCGAACCCGTCGTCTACGACACCCCCGCCGGGCTGGACCCGGACGGCGTACGCCTGCTGTGGCTCAACTCACCGTCCAACCCGACCGGCCGGGTGCTGGGCAAGGACGAACTGGCCGGAGCGGTCGCCTGGGCACGTGAGCACGGGGTGCTGCTGGTCAGCGACGAGTGCTATCTGGAGCTCGGCTGGGAGGCCGACCCGGTCTCCGTGCTGCATCCGGAGGTCTGCGGCGGTACGTACGAAGGCATCGTCGCCGTCCACTCGCTCTCCAAGCGCTCCAACCTCGCCGGCTACCGCGCCGCCTTCGTGGCGGGTGACGCCGCGGTGCTCGGCGAGCTGCTGCAGATCCGCAAGCACGGCGGAATGATGGTGCCCGCACCGGTCCAGGCGGCGACCGTGGCGGCGCTCGGTGACGACGCGCACGTGGCGGAGCAGCGGGAGCGCTACGCCGCCCGCCGCGCGGCGCTGCGTACGGCGCTCACGGGGCGGGGCTTCCGCGTCGAGCACAGTGAGGCGTCGCTGTACCTCTGGGCGACGCGGGACGAGCCGTGCTGGGACACCGTCGGCGACCTGGCAGAGCTGGGCGTGCTCGTCGCGCCGGGCGACTTCTACGGCACGGCGGGGGAGCGATTCGTGCGCGTCGCGCTCACGGCGACGGACGAGCGGGTCGCGGCGGCTGTGCGGCGACTTTCGGCCTGACCCCCTGCGAAGACCCGCAGTGCCAATACCCGCACGAAGGCCCCGGAGGAGCAAGCTCTCCGGGGCCTTCGTGCGTACACGTGCGCTGGTGCGGGCTGGATCAGCCGAGCGGCAGGCCCTTCAGGGGCAGCTGGCCCAGGGGCAGCCCCTTGCCGACCACGCCGTCGGTCGGCAGGCCGCTGGTCGGCGCCTGCACGGCGGGGGCGTTGCCCTTGGTCCCGGAAGCGGTGTCGCCGAGCGCCTTGCCGGCGCCGCCGGCGGTGCTGCCCGCGACCTTCTGGGCGGCCGGAGCGCCGGTCTTGCCCGCGGCGCCCACGGTCTTGCCGGCGGTCGGGACGGTGCCCTTGAGGGCGCCGCTGCCGCTCTTCGCGGCCATCTCACTGCTGCCCCGCGAGGCCTCGTCGATGGACTTGCCGACCTTCGCGCCGTCCAGGTTGCTCAGCCCGCCCACGTCGGGGGTCGACGGCAGTTCGGCGGCGCTCGCGGCACCGGCCGTGCCCACGACGGACGCGGCGCCCGCGGCCGCCAGCAGCACGGTCTTGGCGATCCGGCGCGTGAGAGGGAGGGACATGTTGCTCCTTTGACGGAGAGAGAAATTGCCAGGGAAACGGTCGTGCCCGCCCGGCCGGAAGACTCGTCCGGTCGGGCGCTGTGCCTATCGCCCTGAGCGGGGGGAAAGTTGCGGGCCGCGGAGGTAAAGGATTGGTAATGCGTCGCATAATCCGCTATCCCAATCGGGCATTCAGGACGCGGAGTTGACCGTCGCAGAAACGTCAAGCCTCAGCGGTGGCGGGGATTCGGGGCCGCGCGGCGGTGTCCGTACGCAGATCTGCGCGGCGTCCACCATTCGTCGGCCCAACTCCCTCGAACGTGGCGGATACCGCACTGGCGTGGCAGCGGCCCGTACTACTGTCCAGTCGCCAGCCGTACGGTCACCGACGTGTCTCCAGTGCCCGGCGAGCCGCCGGAGCCGCCCTCCCGCGTACGCCAGCCCTCCTCCGAACTGGCCGCGTCCCAGACGCGGTTGCGGTAGGAGATCCGGGCGATGTGCAGCTCCGCGGAGTTCGCCATCGCCCAGTGCGCGAGCTCCCAGCCGTGCCGGCCGGCGCGGGCCGGGACCCGCAGCTCCGAGTCCGCGTCGCTCTCGCGCAGGCTGACGCCACGGGCCGCCGTCGACGTCGGTCGCCCCTGTGCGGACAGCACGTCATCGCCGAACTCCCGTACCAGCCGCTCCCGTACCCGCTCCGCGCTGCCCGTCGTGCCGTCCGGGCCGCCCGGCCCCGTCGTGCAGGTGAACGCGGCGGCCCTGCGGCCGGTCAGCGCCGCGGTGAGCAGCGACGCGTTCGCCTCGTGCTTCGCGTAGGCCTGCGGGAAGCCGCTGCGCTGCACGCGCTGCGCGGCGACGGTCAGCGGCAGCCGCGAATAGCCGGGAATCCGCACCAGATGGTCATAGAACTTTCCCGAGGAGTACACGGGATCACTGATCTGCTCCTCGCTGCCCCAGCCCTGCGACGGGCGCTGCTGGAAGAGGCCGAGCGAGTCGCGGTCGCCGTGCGCGATGTTGCGCAGCGTCGACTCCTGCATGGCCGTCGCCAGCGCTATGGTCACGGCACGCTCGGGCAGCTCGCGCTGGGAGGCGACAGCCGCGATGGTCGCGGCGTTGGCGGCCTGCTCGGGCTTGATGGCGTAGCCGCCCTCCGAGCCGTTGCCGGCCGCTCTGACCGTGCACTGGGCGGGACCGGGCCGGCTGGTGACGTACTGCGCCGCCACATAGCCGGCGATCGCCAGCAGCACGACGGACGCGGCGGCGATGCGCAGGATCCTGGCTCGGCGCTTCGGGCGGGTGGAATCGGAGGGGGACACGGGCACCAAGGTAGCCGGTGCCCCAAACCGGCCCGGCCGTAGGCTGTGTTCATGCCGCGCCAAGAACTCGACCTGCAGCAGGACGCCGCGCTGCTCACCGCCGCGCTCGTCGATCTTCCCTCGGAGAGCGGGAACGAGCAGCCGCTCGCCGACGCCGTCGAGGCCGCGCTGCGCCCGCTGCCCCATCTGACCGTCGACCGGTACGGCAACAACGTCATCGCCCGCACCCGGCTCGGCCGCCCCGAGCGGGTCATCCTGGCCGGGCACCTCGACACCGTCCCGATCGCGGACAACGTGCCGTCCCGGCTCGACGGGAACGGGGTGCTGTGGGGCTGCGGCACCAGCGATATGAAGGCCGGAGTCGCCGTGCAGCTGCGCATCGCGGCGACCGTGCCGGACCCCAACCGCGACCTGACGTTCGTCTTCTACGACAACGAGGAGGTGGCCGCCCACCTCAACGGCCTCGGCCATGTCGCCGCCGCCCATCCCGACTGGCTGGCCGGTGATTTCGCGGTACTGCTGGAGCCCTCCAGCGGCCAGGTCGAGGGCGGTTGCCAGGGGACCCTGCGCGTCGAGCTGCGTACCACCGGGCAGCGCGCACACACCGCGCGTAGCTGGATGGGTGCCAACGCCATCCACGCCGCGAGCCCGATCCTGGCCCGGCTCGCCGCGTACGAGCCGCGCCGGAAGGTGATCGACGGGCTGGAGTACCGCGAGGGGCTGAACGCCGTCCGCGTCGAGGGCGGCGTCGCAGGCAACGTCATCCCCGACGCTTGTACGGTCACCGTCAACTACCGCTACGCGCCCGACCTCAGCGAGGAGCAGGCCCTGGCGCATGTGCGGGAGGTCTTCGCGGCGTGCGGCGAGTGGGAGCTGACCGTCGATGACAGCTCGGGCGCCGCGCTGCCGGGCCTGTCGCACCCGGCGGCGAAGGCGTTCATCGAAGCGGTGGGCGGCGAGCCGCAGCCCAAGTTCGGCTGGACGGACGTCGCCCGCTTCAGCGCACTCGGCGTGCCCGCCGTGAACTACGGCCCGGGCGATCCGAACCTGGCGCACAAGCGCGACGAACGGGTGGAGACGGCCAAGATCCTGCACTGCGAGGAGCGGCTGCGCGGCTGGCTGACGGCCTGAGGGCCGATCCGGAGCCGGTCCTTGCGGGCGGCACCGCGCCGACAGTCCGAATTTGGCTGTGTGTTACTTCTGTCTGACTTCTCCCTGCGTACGCTGAACCGGAAAGATCGCAGTCGGAGGGAGCACGGATGAGCCCGGAGCGAGAGCAGGGGCCGCGGGAGCAGGGTCCGCGGGAGCAGCGTCTGGGCCCGGTGGTCCGCCGCCGTGGGCAGGTGCAGGCCGGGACGACGGACCAGCGGCTGCTGGACACCACCGGGCCTTCGGACTGGGTGCACCAGGACCCGTGGCGGGTGATGCGCATCCAGTCGGAGTTCGTGGAGGGTTTCGGCGCCCTCGCCGAACTCGGTCCGGCCATCAGCGTCTTCGGCTCCGCCCGTACACCCCCCGACTCGCCGGAGTACGAGGCGGGTGTCCGGATCGGGCGCGCGCTCGCCGAGGCGGGCTTCGCGGTGATCACCGGCGGCGGTCCCGGCGCGATGGAGGCCGCCAACCGGGGGGCACTGGAGGCGGGCGGTACGTCGGTCGGGCTCGGCATCGAGCTGCCCTTCGAGCAGGGGCTGAACCAGTACGTCGACATCGGAGTCAACTTCCGCTACTTCTTCGTTCGGAAGACGATGTTCGTGAAGTACGCGCGCGGCTTCGTGGTGCTGCCGGGCGGGCTGGGCACCCTGGACGAACTGTTCGAGGCGATGACCCTGGTGCAGACGCGGAAAGTCACCCGCTTCCCGATCGTCCTCTTCGGCAGCGACTACTGGCAGGGGCTGCTCGACTGGCTGCGCGGCTCCGTCATCGCCCAGGGCAAGGCGTCCGGGCGGGACGTCGACCTCTTCCACGTCACGGACGACATCGAGGAGACGGTCGCGCTGGTGACCAAGGAAGCGGGCTGAGGA
>NZ_JBOHCV010000416.1:0-4102 GCF_050698815.1 Streptomyces sp. | reverse complement strand
AGCCGGCGCCGCGCCGGACCGGCCGTCTGGTCGTTCAGGACGACTGGCCCTGCGGCTGGGCCTGCCCCGCCCGCGTACGGCCGCTCGGCTTGCCCTGACCCAGGCCCGCGGCCCGCATCAGCATGCCGACCACGCCACCGGCGGCGGACAGGACCAGGCCGGCCGCGACGCCCAGCGGCTGGGCCACCACCGTGAAGAACCCGGCGACGCAGAATCCGATGGTGACGATGGTGACGCCGGTCCACGCCGCCAGGGTGTGACCGTGGCTGTTGCCCGCCATGTGTGCTCCTCGTAGTTCACTTCGCTCAGTGGGCCCGTCGGGCCCGCTTCCCGCCATTCTCCTCCTGCCGCGCGGTGCCGCAGAGTCAGGGGTGGGAGTCGGCGGTACCTGTGCCGTTCAGGGGGTGCCGGCCAGGAGGTGCCGGTCAGGCGGTGCCGTGGGTGGGGTCCTCGCCGCGGTCCAGCGCCTTCCACAGATCCTCGGGCCGGTCCGGGTCCACGGCCGTACCGGCCCCGGGGGTGGCGCCGCGCGTCCTGCGCGGGGCGCGCTCGTAGCGTCCGCTTCCGGACATCGACGGCCACGTACGCCCGTAGCGCAGCGCCAGCAGACCCGCGCACAGCAGCAGGGTGCCGCCGACCGCGGAGAGATACGGCCAGGCGCTGACATGCACCGCCTCGATGCCGCTCTGCGCGAGACCGCTGGCCTCGGCCGCCTTGTCGGTGAGCGCTCCGCTGTCGTCCGCCCCGAGCAGCGCGGAGGCGAGCGTGCCCGCGCCGCACAGGGTGAGCAGTCCGGCGACGAGGGCGCGGCCCGCGCGCTTCACCGCGAAGACCGCGACGAGGGAGGCCAGTCCGACCAGCGCCAGCGCGCTGGGCAGCCCGGTGACGTCGCTGCCCTTCGCCTGCACGGGCAGCTTGCCCTGCGCGAAGGACGCGGTGGAGTGGCTCCACACCTGCCCGCCGGCGACCAGCGCGAGCGCGGCACCCAGCGCGCCGCACAGCAGCGCGAGGGCGAGCGCGCGCCGGGCGGCGCGGGAGCGCGCGGACGCGGAGTCCTGTGCGGGTGTGGTGGCGGGTGCGGTTCCCGGAGGCGAGTCGGGCGAGCGAGCCGGTGGTACGGAAGTCACCCGTCCACGCTACCGCCGAGCCGTTCGGCCGTACGGACCGCCCTCAGCACGGCAGCCGCCTTGTTGTGACACTCGGTGTCCTCGGCGACGGGGTCGGAGTCGGCGACGACACCGGCACCCGCCTGCACGTAGGCCGTGCCCTTGCGCAGCAGCGCCGTGCGGATCGCGATGGCCATGTCGGCGTCCCCGGCGAAGTCCAGATAGCCGACGCAGCCGCCGTAGACGCCGCGCCGGGTGGGCTCCAGCTCCTCGATGATCTGCAGGGCGCGCGGCTTGGGCGCCCCGGAAAGGGTCCCGGCCGGGAAGCAGGCGGTCAGCGCGTCGAAGGCGGTGCGGCCCTCGGCGAGCAGGCCCGTCACCGTGGAGACGATGTGCATGACGTGGCTGTAGCGCTCGACGGACATGAAGTCGACGACCTCGACGCTCCCCGGCTCGCAGACCCGCCCCAGGTCGTTGCGGCCCAGATCGACCAGCATCAGATGCTCGGCCCGCTCCTTGGGATCGGCCAGCAGCTCGTCGGCCAGCTCGGTGTCCTGCCGCGGGGTCTGGCCACGGGGGCGGGTGCCCGCGATGGGGTGCATCATCGCGTGCCCGTCCTCGACCTTGACCAGCGCCTCCGGGCTCGAGCCGACGACGTCGAAACCTCCCCCTCCGCCTGCGGCCTGGGTGGGGGTCCCCCCGGCGGAGCCAGGGGGCGTGCCCCCATCCTCGTCCGCGAAGCGGAACAGGTACATGTACGGGCTGGGGTTGGTCGCCCGCAGCACGCGGTAGACGTCGAGCGCGCCGGCCGCGCACGGCGTCTCGAACCGCTGCGAGGGCACCACCTGGAATGCCTCGCCCGCGCGGATGCGCTCCTTGATGTCCGCCACCCACCCCTGGTAGGTGGCGCCGCCCGAGCGCGCGGTGAACTCCGGCAGCTCCGAGGGCGGCAGGACGGCCGGGCCGGCCGGCGCGGGCCGGGCCAGGTCCGCGGCCATGGCGTCGAGGCGTTCCACGGCGTCCGCGTAGGCGTCGTCGACGCCGGTGTCGAGGTCGTTGTGATTGATCGCGTTGGCGATCAGCAGCACCGTGCCGTTCCGGTGGTCGAGTACGGCCAGGTCCGAGGCGAGCAGCATGGTCAGCTCGGGCAGGGCCAGGTCGTCGGCCGTAGTGTCGCTGTCGCCGACCTTCTCCAGCCGCCGAACGATGTCGTACCCGAGATAGCCGACCATGCCTCCGGTGAACGGCGGCAGATCAGCGTCCTCGTGCAGATCGCGGGGCGTGTGCAGGGCCTCGACGGTCTCCCGCAGCACCCGCAGCGGATCGCCCTCGTCCGGTACCCCGACGGGAGGCGTGCCCAGCCACCGCGCCGACCCGTCCCGCACGGTGAGGGTCGCGGCGCTGCGTACGCCGATGAAGGAGTAGCGCGACCAGGTCCCCCCTCCCCCACCGCCTGCGGCGTGGGAGGTGCCCCCAGCGGCGGACTCCAGCAGGAAGGTGCCCGGCCGCTCGGCGGCGAGCTTGCGGTACAGGGCGATGGGGGTGTCGCCGTCGACGAGCAGGCGCCGGGTCACCGGAATGACCCGGCGGTCCTTCGCGAGCGTACGGAAGGTGTCGAGGTCCGGAGTCGTCATGATCGTTGACCTTACTGGGCGCCGGCGTCGGCACGCGGGCCGTCCGGGGTCAGTTCGCCGGCGTCGAAACAGCTGCGGTCCCCGGTGTGGCAGGCGGCGCCCACCTGGTCGACCTTGACCAGCACGGTGTCGGCGTCGCAGTCGAGGGCGACGGACTTGACGTGCTGCACATGGCCGGAGGTGTCGCCCTTGACCCAGTACTCCCGGCGGCTGCGGCTCCAGTAGGTGGCGCGGCCGGTGGTGAGCGTGCGGTGCAGGGCTTCGTCGTCCATCCAGCCGAGCATCAGCACCTCACCGGTGTCGTACTGCTGGGCGATGGCGGGGACCAGCCCGTCGGCGTTCCGCTTGAGGCGGCCGGCGACGGCGGGGTCGAGGGATCGTGCGGACATGGCCCCATTCTCGCGCATCCCCGCTCACTCGCGGTTCACGGTGCGGTGGCGGAGCCCGAAGAAAACGGCCCGCCGCCCGGACCGCGGCGCCCGGGGCCGGGCGGCCCTCACGCCGGCCCGACCGGTTCCGGTGTCCGCCCCGTTACGGAAGCGAAGATTCCGGACTCGCCGCGCCTCGTCCCGCCGTGCGCCGAAGCCGCGGCGTACTCCCGCGCAGGGCCCGGATCAGCGCCGTCGTGGGCGGCCGGCCGTACCCTTGGGGGAATGACCACCCATGCCATGCGTGAACGTCTCATTCTGGCCGATCTGTTGGAGACCAGCGGGCCGGAGGCCCCGACTCTGTGCGAGAACTGGAAGGCCAGGGACCTCGCCGCGCACGTCGTGGTGCGCGAGCGCCGCGCCGACGCGGCGGCCGGGATCCTGCTCAAAGGGCTCGCCGCGCGACTGGACCGGGTGCAGGCGGAGTTCGTGGCCAAGCCCTACGAGGAGCTGATCCAGCTCATCCGCACCGGGCCGCCGCGCATGTCGCCGTACGCGCTCAAGCAGGTCGACGAGGCCGCGAACACCGTCGAGTTCTACGTCCATGCCGAGGACGTCCGCCGCGCCGCGCCCGAGTGGACGCCGCGCGAGCTGGACGGCGTCTTCCAGGACGCGCTGTGGAAGCGGCTGGAGAGCACCGCACGGCTCCTGGGCCGCAAGTCACCGGTCGGGCTGGTACTGCGCCGTCCCAACGGCCAGACCGTCGTCGCCCGTAAGGGCGTCCCGGTGGTGACCGTCAGCGGCGAACCCAACGAGTTGGTGCTGTTCGCCTCGGGGCGCCAGGACCCGGCCCGGGTGGAGGCGGACGGCGAGAAGGCGGCCGTCGCCCGCGCGTACGAAGCCGGACTCGGCATCTGAGGCCGCCGCGCCCTCCCGGCTGCCGCCACGCCCTGCGGTCTGCCCACGTCAGCCGCCGCGCCCCATCGGCGTGCGC
>NZ_JBOHCV010000415.1:0-2359 GCF_050698815.1 Streptomyces sp. | reverse complement strand
CATCCCCGCCCCTCCGGTCAACGTAACCTTCGATCACCGGTCGAACCGGTTCATCTACAGGTGGCACGAGAACCAGTCCGGAGAGAACGGAACGAACGTACGCACGCCACGCCCCAGTCGGGACCTTGAGGGCCGCTCCCTGCCCGACGGACGCGGGACGAGCTACCGGTGATGGTCGCCGCCGGTGGTGGGCGTTTCAAGGCCCGGACGAACTCTCCAACACACTGTGGCCGACCGCTCATGGCCGGCGTCATCCGGTTCCCTTCCCTCGGCACCGGTAACCCCACCTGGGGTGTTCTGGCTGGTCGGGTGGCAGGATCGAGGTGACCGTAAGGCGCCCGGGAGAGCGGGTACGAACAGAACGGATGGCCCCCATGACCTTTCAGCACCCCGCCGAGCGCGGAGGCAACCGACGGGGCCGGTTCGAGCGCATGGCCGAGACGGCTTCCAACGTCACCAGTTCACCGATCTTCTACGGGTTCTGCGTGCTCCTGATCGCCGCGTTCGTCATCGTCCACTTCGCCGGTGTGCCGCTGGCCTGGATGATGTTCGTCGGCGATCTCGTGGCTGCCGTCAACCTGCTGCTGCTCGCCCTGCTCAAGAACACCGAGCGCCGGGCCGAGCACGCGATCCAGCGGAAACTCGACTCCATGGCCGCGGTGCTGCTCGAACAGCACGAGGGCGGCTCCCACCAGGCACACGAGAGCCTCAGGCGGGCCATCCGCATGGACGAGGACGTCTGAGAGAGCGGTCCGCCCCCGACACTCGTTCGTGCGGCTGCGAGCCACTCTCGCTCGGTACGCTGAGCGAAGGGACCAGAATCTCGCCCATGGGAGCAGCTATGACGACCGCAGCCGATGGGCAACCTCTCGTGCCTCAGCCACCCGCCACGGTGGCAGCGCTGCGTCAGGTCCTGGCACAGATCGCGCCGGCGACCTTGCCCGCCTTCACCCGCGAACTCGATCAAGCAGCCGACCAGGCACGGTACGGCTCCGATCTCGCACCGTTGCGGCGCTTCATCGCCCAGTGGGCGGTGTATGTCCATATCGAGCGGCAACCGGACCTCGCAGTGGAGTTCCGGCGTTGGGAGGACCTCGCCGAGTCCGGCGATGCGTCGCAGGCCCGGCGGGCCGCGGCCGAGATCGGCCGAATCCTCGACGAGGCGCATTCCGCGCTGGCGCTGTTCCCGCGGTGACCACGGACTGGCACTGGGAGTACGAGCCCCCGCGCCCCATGGCCCGCAGCGGGGGCATGACCGCGGCCGCGTCGGGGACCCGGGGGGCGGAAACCGGACGAGGCGTCGCGCCGGGGGCGCGGAAGGATGTGGCTCAGCATGCGGATCGCCTTTCTCATGGCCCCCAAGGGGGTCGAGCAGGTCGAGCTGACGGAGCCGTGGAACGCCCTGGCGGACGCCGGCCACACTCCGCGGCTGGTGTCCACGGCGGCGGGCCGGATTCAGGCGTACCGGCACCTCGACAAGCGGGACACCTTCCCGGTGGACCAGACCGTCGACGAGGCATCGGCCGAGGAGTACGGAGCGCTGGTGCTGCCGGGCGGGCTGGCGAACCCGGACGCGTTGCGGCAGGACGAGGACGCCGTACGGCTGGTCGAGACGTTCTTCGACGCGGGCAGGCCGGTCGCGGCGATCTGTCACGCACCGTGGACGCTGATCGAGGCGGACGTCGTGCGTGACCGTACGGTCACCTCCTATCCGAGCCTCCAGACCGACCTGCGGAACGCGGGTGCCTACTGGGTCGACGAGGAGGTCTCCGTCTGCCATGACGGCCCGAACACCCTGGTCACGAGCCGCAGGCCCGGCGATCTGAAGGCGTTCTGCGGAAAGCTGGTGGCCCAGCTCGGCGACTGAGGCCAGACTGGCTTCATGGCAGAGCTGTTCACCGTGGCGGTCACCGTCCGCGGCTATGAGACCGACGTCCAAGGACATCTGAACCAGAGCGTCTACCTGCAGTACGCGGAGCACGCTCGCTGGATGATGCTCGATGCCGCCGGCATCCGGCAGACGGACCTGGTGGCGCACGGCGTGGGACCGGTGGTGCTGGAGACCACCATCAAGTACCGGCGGGAGCTGCGGGCCGGCGACGAGGTCGAGGTCAGCTGCGCGTTCCGGTGGCGGGAGGGGAAGAAGACCTTCGAGGTCGAGCAGGTCGTCAGCACCTCCGACGGCGGGATCGCCGCTGAGATCAACGGGGTGGGCGGAGTACTCGACCTGGAGCGGCGGCGCCTCGTCGACGACCCGCGCAAGCCGTTCGTGGAACTGGCCGCGCGGCCCGAGGTGATGGGGCTGTAACGACCTGGTGCGCACACGAATCGACGGGCGGGGTACGGGCTGCGCGCCCGT
>NZ_JBOHCV010000414.1:0-5862 GCF_050698815.1 Streptomyces sp. | reverse complement strand
ATGTTTTCGAGCTGGCGACGAGCAAAACCCTTGTTGTGGGGGACTACCTCCTTGCCGGTACTCGGAGGGCAATCTCCCGGAGCCAATCCGAGAACGTCAGTCCCGGCGTGCGGGTTGCGGACGTAAGTGGCGGGGTTGGGGGCGGGCGTCAGGCCGAGGGGGTCGGGGGTGGTGTAGCGGGCCGTGGTGGGGTCGTAGTAGCGGTGGAAGTTGTAGTGGAGGCCTGTTTCCGGGTCGTAGTACTGGCCCGGGAAGCGCAGGGGTGTGTAGGTGCTGCTGTCGGCGTTCCAGGTGGTCGTCCCCCAGAGGGTCGTGCGGGTGCGCCAGGCGATGTCGCCGCTCTCGTCGACGAGTTCGCTGGGGGTGCCCACCAGGTCGGTGACGATGGCGAAGAAGCGGGAGTCGATCTCTGCCTGGGTGGCGGTGTCGGTGAGGCGTTCGGTCTGGGACAGCGGTGTGAAGCCCTCGTGGTCCCAGGTCAGGGTCACCGGGTGCGGCAGGTCGGGAGCGGTGGTGGTCTGTTCGATGAGGGTGGGGCCGTCCCAGGTGAAGTCGACCTGCTCGATGACGGTTTCGCCGTCACCGGAGAGGCGTTGCTTCGCGGTGCGGCGGCCCATCGGGTCGTAGAGGTAGCGCCAGACGGTGCCGTCGGGGGTGGTCACGCTGCTCAGGCGGTCTTCGGCGTCCCAGGTGTAGCGCCAGGTGTCGGGTTTCTTCGACAGCCGGGTCTTCTGGCGCAGCGTGATGCGGCCGGCGTCGTCGTGTTCGTAGCGGATCTTGCCCGCCGAAGTGATGCGTGTGCCGGTGTAGTTGCGGGCGCCTATCGCTTCCGGGGCCGCGTGGGCGGTGGGCCAGGCGGCGTGGGTCTGGTTGCCCGCCTCGTCGTAGGCGTAGGTCTCCGTCCAGCCCCGTGCGTGGACCGCTGTGACCCGGCCCGCCGCATCCAGGTCGAAGTTGCGGCCGCCGGTGAGCTGGTCCTCGATGCCGGTCAGGTAGCCGTCCACGCGGTAGGTGTAGGCGCGGTGCTGGATGGTTGCCGCGTCGTGTCCGGTGAGGGTCTGGCTGGTGAGGCGGCCCCATGGATCCCACAGGTGGGAGAGCGTGAGCCCGTCGCCGATGCGGCGGCCGGTCTCGCGGCCCGCCGCGTCGTGGGTGAAGTCCAGCGTGTGGCCGTTGGCGGTCACCGTGGTGCGGTTACCCGCCGCGTCGTAGGCGAACGTCGAGACAGCGCCGGTGGGCGTTACCCGGCGAGTGCGGCGGCCCAGCGCGTCGTAGGAATGAGTCAGTACGCCGCTGCCGGTCATCTCGGACTTGATGCGGCCCAACTTGTCCCGCTGCCAGCGGACTTCGCCGTCCGGGCCGATCGCCTCGACCATGCGGCCCGCCGTGTCGTAGGCGAAGGTGGTGACCCGGTCGCCTGCTGCCTTGCGGACGATGTTGCTCAGCTCATCGCGCTCATAGGTGACGGACGTGCTCAACGGGTTGATGCGGGCGATCAGTTGGCCTGCGGCGTCGTGGGTGTAGCTCTGGGTGCGGTCATCGAAATCCGTCTCGGACACCAGACGGCCTGCCGGGTCGTACTCGTACGACCACGTCAGCCCATGAGGGTTGGTGACCTGCGTCAGACGGAGTTCGGCGTCGTGGTCGAAGGCGTAGCGGACGCCGTCCGGGCCGGTCTGGGCGGCCAGTACGTCGAAGTGCGTGTATTCGTACGTCGTCTCGCCGCCGTTGGCGTCGACGTGGCGTGTGCAGTTGCCCTCGCCGTCGTACGTCCAGGACTGCACCGCCCCGTCAGGGTCGGTACGGCGGGTCAGCTTGCCCTCCACCGTCCACTCGAGGCGGCTGACGGCGCCCAGCGGATCGGTCAGAGCCACCGGACGGCCGAAAGCGTCGCGTTCGTAGCGGGTGATCGCCCCGAGCGGATCGGTGATCTCGACGGGGAGGCCAGCCTTGTCGCAGCGCACCCGTGTCGTCTCGCCCAGAGCATTGGTCACTCCGGCCAGATTGCCGTGCGCGTCGTAGGCGTAGCGGGTGATTTGACCGGCCGGGTCGGTAGCGGCGATGCGGTTGCCGTGCTCGTCGAACTCGTTGCGCCACACCGCGCCGTCCGCTTCGCGGATCTCTACGGGGAGGCCGAGGTGATTGCGGTCGACCGTCGCTTCGCGGCCATCAGGCCGCACGACTCCGGACAGCCGGCCCGCCTCGTCGTAGGCGAACGCCGTCACCCTGCCCAGCGCATCCGTGCGCCTCAACGGACGGTTGAACGCATCGCGGTCGGTGTGGACCGTGTTCCCCAACGCGTCGGTCACCGCCACCACTTGGTAGCGGTCGTTGACCAGGTGGCGGGTGGAGTGCCCCTCGGCCGTGGTCAGCGTGGTGACCTTGTGGCCCGTTCGCCCGTCCACTTCGTCGTAGCCGATGCGGACCTGTAGATGACCTGCCGTACCGCCCTCGGCTATGCAGCGGTCGTGGTGGTCGTAGACGTAGTCGTAGCGGCGGTCGTTGGTGTCCGTCCAAGAGATGACGCGGCGCTCGTCGTCGTATGCGAAACGCAGCGGCAGGCCCGAGGAGTTGACCACGTCGGTGAGGTTGCCGTCCGTGTACCCGTACCGCATCAGCACGGTGTCGGTCAGCGAAAGGGCTGTGATGCGGCCGGCCTCAACCGTGAAGCGCAGCTCATATCCGCCGCTGTGGCCGATGCGGACCGGGGTGCCGGTCGCCTCGTCGTACTCGAAAACCACGCAGTTGCCGTTGCGGTCGCTGAGCTGCTCGATGCGCGCGTCACCGTCCACCCCGTCCTCCGGCGGACCGAAGTGCCGTACCCACCCGGTGTCGGGGTCGGTGAGCGTGAACCCGCCATCGGCCGCCCGCTCCAGCGGCATCCGGGGGCCGGCGCTCGGCAGGGTGGGCAGTCCAGGCCCGGGGTGCGGGTAGGACAGGACCAGGCCGTCCTCCGAGATGTAGACCACGCCTTCGGCGTCGACCTCCAGGCGCTGGTCCACCGTGGACGTCCACGACGGCCCGAACCAGCGTCCCAGCCGGTAACCGGACTCCACCTGCCGCCGGAAGACCAGCGGAAGGGCGCCCGGCAGCGTCACGTCTGTCTGCGGAAGGAACATCTTCCCGGTCGTGAGGTCGACGGGGTCGGTTCCGTCGCAGGGCCTGTTCGGGCCGTCGGTGTCGTTCTTCCTGTCGCCGTTGCCGTCCAGATGGCCTCGACCGGAGTCGCCGCCCTCGTGCCGTCCACCGCCCTTGAGTGCGCCCTTCAACCCGCCCCGCAGGAGGCCTGTCCCCTTGCCGGCGGCGACCTCGGGAAGCAGCGCACCGATGAAGTCGCCCTTGTCCTTCCGGTAGCTGTCGGCGATGGCCTCGGCGGCGGCCTTGGGGTTCCGCGCCGCTTGGTAGATGCCGAGTGAGGTGTTGTTGAGGTTGGTTGCGAACTGGGCGGGATGGGTCAGGTTGTACGGCTCGATCGGGTTCATGGTGCGGGCGGTGGAGACCATCCCGGCCGCCCCGTAGATCACGCCACCGCCGACGTGGGACATATCGTCGAGATTGATCTCCGTGTCGAGGTTCATCTGCGCGACCGCGGACGGTTTGGGCGGTGCCGCGTCGCGCGCGGCCTGGAGCGACGTGCGCACCCGGCCCTCTGCCTCGTTGCGCTGCTTTCGGGCGGCGTCGAGGGTCTCCTGAGCCTTCTTCTCCAACCCGGGCCCAGGGTCCTGGAAGTCGCCCGGGTCCGTCGGTCTCGGACCGGGGTCTCCGCCCGACGCCGCGGCCGAGTTGTACGCCTTGGCCTGCCGGTTGTAGGCATCGACCTGCTTGTTGTGTGCTTCGCGGGCCTCTCCAGACTCCTTCTGGGCTTTGTCCCACTGCTCGATCGCTTCCTTCGCCCGGCCCTGGGCCCACTCCACGGTTCCGGCGAAGTCCTCGAGCGCGTTGGCCGCCTTCTCAGACGCGTCCGCCGCCTTGAACCATTTCTTCGGCTCGGCGGCCGCCTTCTCCCGGAAAGCGTCGGCGGCCTCGCCCCTCATGCCGCTGGAGTCCACGCCCCGCAGGCCCTTGCCGACCTTCTCGAAGGCCGACTTGAAGTCCTTCAGGTGACCGGCGGTCGAGCGAAGCTTGCCAGCGCTGCCGTGGACGAGTTCCTTCTCGTCCCGGGTCTGGCCGAGCTGAAGTTCGTCCGTGTCGGCGCCCAGGTGGTTGGCGGCCCAGTTCTTGCCGCTCCGGACGACCTGGGCGCCTTCCTTCCAGCCGACGTCGTCCAGACTGTCGGCGAGGGCGCCCCCCGCGCTGTCGATCCCCTCACCGACACGCTCGGTGCCCTTCTCCACCCAGTCGTCGACCGGTCCCCAGCCCATCAGCGCTTACCGTCCTTGCCCTGCGGGTTCTCGTCGCCGGGGGCGGGAGCCCCCGCATTCCCGTCAGGGTTCTCCCATCCCTCCCGCGCCTGCAGTGCGGCCTTCGTCGAGGACTCCGCGCTGTAGTCGGGTGCGTCCGGCGTCAGGATCTCGCCCCAGTCCTGCTTGCCGGCCTGCTCCCGCGTCAGGCCCGGATTCGACCAGGTGTTGACGCTGTTGAGCCCGTACTTGAACGTGCTGCTCCAGTATTCGTCGGTCGCGTGCTGCAGCCCCACGGCCAGGCCCAGCTTCTCCGCAAGCCCGTTGGCGTTCAGCATCAGCGCCCTGATCCCCCACTCCCAGCGGTCGCAGAAGTCCTCGAAGTCGCTCGCGACGCCGCCTGTGCCGGCTTCCTTGTTGGTGAGCGCCAGATTCTCAAAGCCCGCGCCGCGGTTCGAGCTGGTGACCCCGCTGCCTGTCTCCTCCAGTTCACCGATCGCGGCCTTCATGCCGTCGACGATCAGCTTCAGGCTCTCCTTGCTTACGTTCAGATCCCCGCTACCGTCGCTCATCGCGCGGCCTCCCCTGTGGTCTCGTCGCCCCCGCCCGGTCCCGTATCCGCGTCCACCGCGGCCCTGTCGGGAACGATCCCCACGACCGGCGGGAAGAGCATCGAACGGTCCTCGTCGGCCACGTCGACCGCGACGCCCGCCGGGCTGCCCAGGGACGGGATGACGGTGTCCAGCAGCCGGCCGCCCAGCACGGTGATGTGCTCGCGCTTTGCCGGAGCGGCCGGGCCCAGGCCCGCGTCGAAGCGGGCCAGCGCGGTTTCGTCGGTGAAGGCGTAGACCCAGCGGATGCCGCCGAAGTCCCCCGACATCAGGCCGCCTTCGAAGAGGGGCACCAGCACCGCCGCTCGGCGGAACTCACCCAGCAGCGCCGCCGGGTTCCCCTCACCGGCGCGCGCGGCGGTTATCTCGTCCGGGAGTTCCATGCCCTGCTCCGCCCCCGCTCGGCAGCCGTTTCCGTGACGGGAACCACCGTATGTCAGTCGCCCGGCCGATCACCGCGGACGTCCGGGCTGTGAGGAGGGTCACCGCGGTCTGGCGGCCCCGGGCAACTCTCGTCCCGGGGCCGGTGATGACCGGCGCTCAGTCGCTCGGCGCGCGGTAGACGGTCAGCGCCTCGTGCTGCTTGTCCAGCAGCAACTGCCGCGGAGCCTCCGCCACTTCGCCGTCGAAGGCGAGGTGGGTCCCATGCGGTATGCCGGTGATCAGCATGCGGCGGAGCCGCGTCGTGCTGTGCAGCGGTGAGCGGTCCACGGCGCTGGTGAGGGCCGCGACGACCAGGCGCGTACGGGCCCAGCGGCCCGCCTTGACGATACGGATGTCGAGTTGGCCGTCGGCCAGGTCGTGCCGGCGCACCGGTGCCATGCCGACCCGGTAGGCGCAGTTGCCCGCGAACAGCAGCCACAGGGCCCGCTCCTTGCCGCCCAGTCCGGCCTCCACCGGTCCGCTGGTCC
>NZ_JBOHCV010000413.1:0-6214 GCF_050698815.1 Streptomyces sp. | reverse complement strand
ATGCTCTCGGAGGCGGGATTCCCGGTCGACAAGCTGGTCCGCACCCGGTTCGGTCCGATCGCCCTGGGCGACCAGAAGTCGGGCTGGCTGCGCCGGATGACGAACACGGAGGTCGGCATGCTGATGGACGAGGTCGGCCTGTAGCCGCCCGGGCCCGGTCCGCAGGGCCCGCCCCGTCTCAGTGGGCGGGCGGGCCGGGCGGCCGGCCGGGGGCGGATCTACCCTGGAGCGGGCAGTCGGCACAGCGCACAGGGAGCGGAGCGGGCACGTGACGGTACGAGCGGTACGGGGCGCCGTCCAGCTGGAGCGGGACGAGCCCGGGCACCTGCACGAACAGGTCTCGGAGCTGATGACGACCGTGCTGGAGCGCAACGGCCTGACCGCCGACGACCTGATCAGCGTCTGGTTCACCGCCACCCCCGACCTCCACAGCGACTTCCCCGCCGCCGCTGTCCGCAAGATCGGCATCGTGGACGTTCCGCTGATCTGTGCCCAGGAACTCGACATCGAGGGCGCCATGCCGCGCGTGGTGCGGGTGCTGGCGCACATCGAGTCGGACCTGCCCAAGGCCGAGATCAACCATGTGTATCTCGGCGCCGCCGCCGCACTACGCAAGGACATCGCCCAGTAATGCGTACCGCCCTGGTCGTCGGCACGGGTCTCATCGGCACCTCCGCGGCGCTCGCGCTCGCCGGGCGCGGTGTGCGGGTGCATCTGCTCGACCGCGACGCCGAGCGCGCCCGTACCGCCGCCGCGCTCGGCGCCGGTACGGACCGCGAGCCGGAGGAGCCCGTCGACCTCGCGATCGTGGCCGTGCCGCCCGCGCACGTGGCGCCCGTCCTGGCCGACGCACAGCGCCGCGGGCTGGCGCGCGGCTACCTCGACGTGGCCAGCGTCAAGGGCGGCCCCCGCCGCGAGCTGCGGGACCTGGGCGGCGACCCCGTCAGCTACCTGGGCAGCCATCCGATGTCCGGCCGCGAGCAGACCGGGCCGCTCGCCGCCACCGCCGACCTCTTCGAGGGGCGGCCCTGGGTGCTGACACCGACCACCGAGACGGACACCGAGGTGCTCAACCTCGCACTGGAACTGATCGCGCTGTGCGGTGCGGTCCCCGTCGTCATGGACGCCGACGCGCACGACCGCGCCGTCGCGCTCGTCTCGCACACCCCGCAGCTGCTCTCCAGCATGATCGCGGCCCGGCTGGAGTCGGCCGACGAAACGGCCGTACGCCTGTGCGGCCAGGGCATCCGCGACGTCACCCGGATCGCCGCCTCCGACCCCGCGATGTGGGTCGAGATCCTTTCCGCCAACCCGGGGCCGGTCGCCGACATCCTCGCGGAGGTGGCGGGCGACCTGGACGAGGCGGTACGGGCGCTGCGCGCGCTCGACTCGGCGGACGAGGACAAGCGGGGCGGCGGGGTCGCGGGCATCGAGAGCGTGCTGCGCCGCGGCAACTCCGGCCGGGCCCGGGTGCCCGGCAAGCACGGCCAGGCACCCGCGGCGTACCAGACCGTGGCGGTGCTGATCAGCGACCGGCCGGGCGAACTGGCGCGGATCTTCGCGGACGCCGGCGCCGTCGGCGTCAACATCGAGGACGTCCGGATCGAGCACGCGACGGGCCAGCAGGCGGGTCACGTACAGCTCATGGTCGACCCGGGCGCGGTCGCGGTGCTGGAAGGGGCGCTGCGCGACCGGGGCTGGTCGATCCGCCAGCAGTAGCCCGGGCCCCGCAGCGGGCCACCGGCAGCGGGGAGTGCTCCCGGCAGCCGGTAGCCTGGTGCCTGGGGCCCGTTCGGCCCACACCAGCCCAGCCCGTGTTCGAGAAAGGTCTCCCACAGCGTGTCTGCAGTGATTGTCGCCATCGACGGCCCCTCCGGCACGGGCAAGTCCAGCACCTCCAAGGCCGTCGCCGCGGCGCTGGGCCTCAGCTATCTGGACACCGGCGCGCAGTACCGGGCGATCACCTGGTGGATGCTCAGCAACGACGTCCCGATCGGTGACCCGGAGGCCGTGGCGGCCGCCGCCGTCCGTCCCGAGATCGTCTCCGGCACCGACCCGGGCGCCCCCACCATCGCCGTCGACGGCGTGGACGCCTCCGGCCCCATCCGTACCCAGGAGGTCACCGCCGCGGTCAGCGCGGTCAGCGCCGTGGCCGAGGTGCGGGCCCGCATCACCGAGCTGCAGCGCTCCATCGCGGCCGGAGCGGTCGGCGGCATCGTCGTCGAGGGCCGGGACATCGGCACCACCGTGCTCCCCGACGCCGACCTCAAGGTCTTCCTCACCGCCTCTCCCGAGGCCCGCGCCGCCCGCCGCAGCGGAGAGCTGAAGGGCAAGGCGGCCACCGACCTGAGCGCCACCCGGGAGGCGCTGATCAAGCGGGACCACGCCGACTCCAGCCGCAAGACGTCCCCGCTGATGAAGGCGGACGACGCGGTGGAGGTCGACACCACCCAGCTCACGCTGGACCAGGTCGTCGAATGCGTGGTCACCCTGATCGAGAAGGCAGCCGCGGAGAAGGACGGCGGGTCCGGCCGGGCGGAGCGGTCCGCGGCCGCGAAGGCGGGGCAGATCTCCAAGTGACCGGAACCGGCTCCGGGCCCGGTCCGCGGGGGGCCGCGACCGGGCGGCGGATCGGCCTGGGGCTGATGTACGGCCTGTGGCGGCCCCGCGTCCTCGGCGCCTGGCGGGTGCCGGCGAGCGGGCCCGCGATCCTCGCGGTCAACCACTCCCACCTCATCGACGGCCCGATGCTGATGGGCACCGCACCGCGGCCGGTGCACTTCCTGATCAAACAGGAGGCGTTCATCGGCCCGCTCGACCCCTTCCTGCGGGGCATCGGGCAGCTGAAGATCGACCGCACCACCGCCGACCGTGCCGCGATAGGCAACGCGCTGGGCGTGCTGGAGCGGGGCGGGGTGCTGGGGATCTTCCCCGAGGGCACCCGGGGCCAGGGCGACTTCGCCGCCCTCCGCTCCGGGCTCGCCTACTTCGCCGTACGCTCGGGGGCGCCCATCGTCCCGGTGGCGGTGCTCGGCAGCACGGACCGGCCCGGCCGGCTGATACGGGCGCTGCCGCCCCTGCGCAGCCGGATCGACGTGGTCTTCGGAGACCCCTTCGAGGCCGGTGACGGCAGCGGGATGCGTACGCGGGCGGCGCTGGACGCGGCGACCGTACGCATCCAGCGGCGGCTGACGGACCACCTGGCCGACGCGCGGCGGCGCACCGCACGCTGACAACACCGGCGCGTGGACGGCGCCTTGCCGCGCGGAGACCTCCCCGCGGCAGCGGATCAACTGACCAGGAACGACGAGGACGAGACGGCATGAGCGACCAGAACCAGTCCGGCGGCGGGCCCGCACCCGAGCACGAGCACGGTGAGCTCGGCGACGCCGAGTTCGCGGAGTTCATGGAGCTCGCCGCGGAAGAGGGCTTCGACGCCGACGATGTGGAGGGCGCACTGGAGGAGGCCGGTCACGGCCCGCTCCCGGTGCTCGCCGTCATCGGCCGCCCCAATGTCGGCAAGTCGACGCTCGTGAACCGGATCCTCGGCCGCCGTGAGGCCGTCGTGGAGGACCGCCCGGGCGTGACCCGGGACCGGGTCAGCTACGAGGCCGAGTGGGCGGGCCGCCGCTTCAAGGTCGTCGACACCGGCGGCTGGGAGCAGGACGTACTCGGTATGGAGGCATCGGTCGCCGCCCAGGCCGAGTTCGCGGTCGAGGCCGCGGACGCCGTCGTCTTCGTCGTGGACGCACAGGTCGGCGCGACGGACACCGACGAGGCCGTGGTGCGGCTGCTGCGCAAGGCCGGAAAGCCCGTGGTGCTCTGCGCCAACAAGGTGGACGGCCCCACGGGCGAGGCGGACGCCGCGTACCTGTGGGGTCTGGGGCTCGGCGAGCCGCACCCCGTCTCCGCCCTGCACGGGCGGGGTACGGGCGACCTGCTCGACGTGGTGCTGGACGCGCTGCCCGAGGCGCCCGAGCAGACCTTCGGCGCGGGCGCGCCCGGCGGCCCGCGGCGGGTGGCGCTCATCGGCCGTCCCAACGTCGGAAAGTCCTCGCTGCTCAACAAGGTCGCCAAGGAGGACCGCGTCGTCGTCGACGCGACCGCGGGCACCACCCGCGACCCCGTCGACGAGCTGATCCAACTGGCCGGGAAGACCTGGATGTTCGTCGACACGGCCGGCATCCGCCGCCGCGTGCACCTCCAGGAGGGCGCCGACTACTACGCCTCGCTGCGCACCGCCGCCGCACTGGAGAAGGCGGAGGTCGCCGTCGTACTGATCGACGTCACGGAGTCGATCAGCGTGCAGGATCTGCGCATCATCACCATGGCGGTGGAAGCCGGGCGCGCGCTCGTCCTCGCGTACAACAAGTGGGACAGCATGGACGAGGAGCGCCGCTTCTACCTGGAACGGGAGATCGAGCGGGATCTGGTCCAGGTGCGCTGGGCGCCGCGGGTCAACATCTCGGCCCGCACCGGACGGCACATGGAGAAGCTGGTGCCCGCCATCGAGACGGCTCTGGAGGGCTGGGAGACGCGGGTGCCGACCGGCAAGCTCAACTCCTTCCTGGGCGAGATCGTCGCCTCCCATCCGCACCCGGTACGCGGCGGCAAGCAGCCCCGCATCCTCTTCGGTACGCAGGCGGGCACCAGGCCACCGCGGTTCGTCCTGTTCGCCTCCGGCTTCCTGGAGGCGGGCTACCGCCGCTTCGTCGAGCGGCGGCTGCGCGAGGAGTTCGGCTTCGAGGGGACGCCCATCCATCTGTCGGTGCGCGTACGGGAGAAGCGGGGCCGGAAGAAGTGAAGTAGCGCGCCCTCAGAGTCCGTAGGCGTGTCCGTCGCGCGGCGCGGGCGGCAGTGCGGCGGGAAGCTGTCCGGTCCGCAGCGGCAGCACGTCGTGGCGCCAGCTGTCGCTGTGCCAGCCGCCGCTGCCCCAGTGGCCGGTGCCCGTGCCGTGCACCGTGCCGAAGTCGAACCGCAGTTCCTCCTCGCCCGAGCGGTCGCCCGGCAGCGTACGGAAGAGTCTGCCGTACTCCGCGTACAGCGAGTCGTAGATGGGGGTGCCGGAGCCGCGGCCGGAGGACACCTCGTGAGTGGGGCGCATGCTGGGGATCTGACCCTGGCTGAGGTACGGAAGGGGGGCGCGGGAAGGTTCGTATGGCTGCACGACTGGCCAACGACCGCGCCGCCCGGCGGATGCGGGGCGGCGCGGCGAATGACCTGTTCGCGGGGGTGGGTCGGGGGCGTACGTGCGAACGGGGCCGTCAGGGGAGGCGTCAGGTGCCGGCGAGCGGCATCGCCGCGGCGACCAGCACCCCTTCGGCAGCGGCCTTGTCCAGAGCGTCGCGCATCAGGTCCTCGCGGGGCTGCTGGCCGATGGAGCCCGCGGGCGCGGCGTAGACGAGCACCTGGTTGTTCTGGTTCGCGGAGGTGCGCCAGCCGTCGGTGACCGGCAGCGACTGGTGCGCCTGCCACCAGGCGATGGGCTGTGCGGTGCCCGCGGCGGGCGGCTGCAGGATGGCGTGCAGCTGGCCCATCGCGACGAGCACGGACCAGCCCGGTACGGTCGCGGGCGGCTGCGTGATGCCGGTCACCGGCAGGAAACCCTGCTCGATGAGGAGGGGGAGGAAGTCGTCACCCGGTCCGTCCGAACCGGGGCGGGCGATGGGCGCCGTCGGTTCGACGACGACCGCGGCGTGCAGCGCGTCCCCGATCAGGACCTGACCGCAGGTGACACCGAGAACGGCGCGGCCCCGGTCCGGCCGTGGCTCTTCCACGGGAGCCGCCGCACCGGTGGCCGCATCGGCCGTGAGGCCGGCCGAGGTGCCGCTCGGGTCGTCGGCGGTGATGGTGCGCACCGCACCCTGCACCTGCTCCTCCGAGACCCGCACGACCTGGGAGGGGATGCACGCGGCGTGCGCGAAGGCGAGCACCGCGGTCTCCTCACCGACGAACAGGACGGTGCTGGTGCGCACTTGCCCGGGATCGCCCGGGGAGCGGCACGAAGTGCAGTCGTAGTTGCCCGGGGCGTTCTCGCCGGCGAGCAGCCGGTTGGCTTCTTCATCGCCGATCTCGGCGCGTACGTCGTCGCTGACATCGAGCATTGGGGGCACGGGGGCTCCTGGCGTTCGGTTCTTGTCCGTATGAACAACGGGCGATCCGTGGTTCCGGTCACGCTCGAGGGCGGGCGGAATCCGGACAGCGGCCCCGTCGG
>NZ_JBOHCV010000412.1:0-5807 GCF_050698815.1 Streptomyces sp. | reverse complement strand
GTCGTCGCCTTCGCCCGGCTCGTCGAGTCCGTCGTGGTTGACCGGTAGTTCGCGTTTCCGTCGCGTCGAACGGGGGCAATCGCTGACCTGCATGGTCGCGCCACCACCGGCGTGACCGAGGGAGGGGCGGCAGCATGAACGCACCGGCAGCGATGCGGCGAGGGCGGCGTAACGCCCGCCAGGCGGCCAACAGCACAGCACTCGAGAGCGTGGCGCGGGCGGGCATGATCGCCCAAGGCGTGCTGTACATCCTCGTCGGGCTGCTCGCCCTGCGCATCGCCTCCGGCGGTGGCGGAAAGGCCGATCAGGGCGGCGCGCTACGGGAGTTGGCGGCGCAGCCCTTCGGGCGGTTCCTGGTGTGGGGCGTCGGGCTCGGGCTGGCCGGGCTCGCGCTGTGGCGGCTGACCGAGGCGCTGTTCGGGGCATCGGAGCGGCACGGGAACAAGCCGCGCAAGCGGCTGATGTCGGCGGGGCGGTTCGTGCTGTACGGCGTGCTCGCGTACTCGGTGATCTCGTACGCGGTGGGGTCGAGGGGCAGCGGTTCCAGCGACGCCAAGTCCCAGGACATCACTGCCCGGGCTCTGTCCGTACCGGCAGGGCAGTGGCTGGTGGGCATCGTCGGGCTGATCATCGCCGGGTTCGGTGCCTGGAGTGCCGTACAGGCGATACGGCGGAAGTACCACGATCAGATGCGCATGTCGCGGATTCCGCGCCGGGCCCGCCGGTGGGTCGACGTGCTCGGGGTGGGCGGTGGCGTCTCCCGCGGGGCGGTCCTCGTCGTCCTGGGCGTCTTCGCCATGGAGGCGGCGTGGTCCGAGGACGCCGACGAGGCCAAGGGCATGGACGACGCGTTGCGCTCCTTCGCCCAGACGCCTGCCGGGCCGTGGCTGCTCGCGGCCATCGCCGTGGGAGTCGCCCTCTTCGGGCTGTTCTGCTTCGCGCTGGCGCGCTGGCGCCGGGTGTGAGCGACGGCGGGCGTTTCAGCCGGGGGCGAGAGTCTTCGTCATGACGCGTTCGCGTCGGCCGTCAGGCATGACCTCACCGAGCTCCCCGGTCTCTCGGAGTCCGTGGCGCCGGTAAAGCGCGATGGCATGCGTGTTGGCAGGGGCGACGGTGAGCCGCAGCGTCGTCGCCAGCCTGCCCAGGGCGTACTCCTCCACCGCCGTGACGAGCAGGTCTCCGGCACCCCGGCCACGGGCGTGCTCACCGACCCACATCGAGTTCAGATGGACAACGTCCTTCTGCGAGGCCGGGACACCCCGGGCCATCCCGGCAGGCCGGCCGCCGAGGAGTGCCAGGAAGTTGCGCGAGCCGTTGATGCTCAGCAGCGCCCGCCACCGTTCCTCCCGGTCGCCCTCGCCCTGCCACTCCGCCAGCGGGGATTTGAACGCATACGGCGCTTCCGCGAGTGCGGCGAGCCGCAGAGTTCGCCAACTCGCCCAGTCGTCCGGTGTCAGTACGCGGAGCTCGATCACGTTGGCAGCCGTCACAGCAAGTGGAATCGCTCTGCCCAGGACGCGACGTTCGCCGTCGTCGCGTTGCCGCCGCACACCACCAGCCCCAGGTGTGCCCCGTCACCCACACGTTCCCGTACCTGACGGGCGGCCGGCAGGAGGCAGCCGGCGGCGGGCTCGGCCCAGACCTTGGCGTGGTTCGCGAGGTCGAGCGTGCCCTGGACGGCTTCGGCGTCCGAGACCACCAGTACGTCTGTGACGGTGGCGGACACATGGTCGTAGGTGAGCTGCGAGACGGCGGGTGCGCTGAGGGTCGTGACGATCGAGGACAGTGCGACCGGTACCGGGCCGCCTGCGGCCAGTGCCTCGGACATGGCCTGCGCGCCTTCGGTCTCCACACCCCAGATCCGTACCCCGGGCCGCAGCGCGCGCAGCGCCACGGCAACGCCGGAGATCAGTGCGCCGCCCCCGATGCTGACGAGCACATCGGTCAGGTCGCCGGCGTCGCGGGCGAGTTCCAGACCAACGGTTCCCTGACCGGCCGTCACCACGGGATCGTCGAAAGGGTGCACCAGCGTCAGTCCGTCGGCCTGCAACCGGGACATGAGCGCGAACGCGCCGTCCATGCCGTCGGTCAGGCGCACCGTGGCCCCGGCCGCCTCGGCGACGTCAACCGCGCGGGCGGGTGCTGACCGCGGCATGACGACGGTCGCCTTCACGTCCAGGGCGCCGGCCATGACAGCGACCGCGATCGCATGATTGCCGCCGCTCACCGCCACCACGCCTGCCGCGCGGTCGGCCGCGCTGAGCCCGAGGAGCTTCGCCGCCGCCCCCCGGGCCTTGAAGGAGCCGGTGCGCTGCAACAGCTCCAGCTTGGTGGTGACCGGGACACCGAGCAGCGCGGAGAGGCCGTCGCTCGGCACCGTCGGCGTAGCGACGACGTGACCCGCGATCCGCCGGGATGCCGCCTCGATATCGGAGATGTCGATCACAGCATCTGCCTCCTAGCGGGGGTTCCCTGAGCACGGTGCCGTGCCATCCTGCACCGGCAGCAGCACATTATCCGGTGCCGCAACCCGGGCCGTGAGGGTGGTGAGTCGCCGTGGTGGGTGGGAGAACCCCCGCCGACGACGAAGGGTCCCGGAGGCGGTGTGCCTCCGGGACCCTTCGTCGTGCGTCAGGCCGTCCGGCCGTCAGGCGGTGACCTGGTCGGCGTCCTCCGGGTCGGTTGACGCGCCGCCGTTCGGCGCGGCCTCCAACTCGGCTTCCTCCGCCGCCTCCTGGGCCTCCGTCTCGCGCTGGCCCGGGATTTCGCTCATGCGGCTCGCCACCCGCTCGTTGCGGGCGTCGGTCGACAGGCACAGGTCGATCGCGGCCTGGTTGAAGCGGGCCATCGAGGGCGGGTCGGCCGGGCCGAGGAGGTGGACCTTCAGCTCCGCGCGGGCTTTGACCAGGGTGTCCTTGGCCGGCTCGCGCACCGACTCCAGCAGCGCCGGGACCTCCGTCGCCTCGGGGGAGAGGATCGCGGCGGCCCGTACGGTCGGGAAGCCGGCACGGAAGACGTCCTCGGCCAGTCCGCTGGTGTTGGCGACCGCATAGGGCTTCTCGCTCGTCAGATAGTCCGAGACGACGGACGAGACGTCGGAGATGAGTAGGTCGGCCTGGTTGAAGCAGGTGTAGATCGCCGGGCGCGGCCCGGTGATGATCTGGTGCTCCCACTCCGGGAACGACGCCCAGTAGGCGGCCTCCCAGGCGGCGGTGGCCGCCGCGACGTGTTCCGAACGCCCCGCCTCGGGGGCGGACTGGAGCATCATCTTCTCCACCTCGTCCGCGCCCCGGCGGAAGGCGGTGGTGGTCAGCTCGTCCAGTTCGTTCGCGCGCCGGGCCAGTTCGGCGGCGGCCTCGGGGCCGGGACGGTCCCCGGAACGCTGCGCGTTGGCCTCGGTGATCATCGCCTGGATGTGCGCGTTGGCGGCGCCGGCGCGGGGGTCGACGGAACCGGTCATCGGGTGCGGCTTGTAGAGCAGCCGCACCCCGGGGTCGGCGAGCAGCTCACGGACGATGTTCTCGCCCGCGAGGATGACCGAGGTGTTGCCCGGGTCGTTCGTCCAGCCCTCCCAGGTGGGGGCGTACAGGACGGTGGTGTACGCGCCCTGCGGCGCGCCCGCGTACGGCTCGATGGGGGAGAGCTGGGGGCGTCCGACCTCGACCACGTCACGGTCGTCGACGCCGATGTCGGCGAGCTGGTAGCGCTCGCGGGCGGCGGGACCGGCCACCCAGATTTCGTCGTACGCCTTGGCGTAGGGGTTGCACGAGGACAGCTTGTCGCTCTCGCCGTGGTTGGTGAAGGCGTGCTTGATGGTGGGGATGCGCAGCACCTGCGAGGTCTTGCCGGAGTTCGCGGGGTGCAGCAGCACCTTGAGCGTGGAGTGCTCCAGGTGCATCAGGTGCGCGACCTTCGGGATGCAGATGATGGGAATGTCGGTGGCCTCGATCTTCTGCACCATGAAGCGCTCGCGGAGCACGATGATCGGGTTGCCGTCGAGCTGGGCGAGGGTGGAGACCCACATGTTCGCCTGGTAGGCGGAGGTGGTGCCGCCGGAGAAGTACATGCCGACGGTCGGCCGGTAGGACGCCAGCCACGTGTCGAGCCACTCCAGCGCCTGCCGCTCGTTCGCGTGCCGCTTATTCGGCAGCATCCACGTACCCAGATACACGGCGGCGCCGAGGGACAGCAGGAGGCTGAGGCCGATGCCCACGATGCCCCACACCTCGGTGGACAGGCTCGCGCTGAGCATCAGCCCGATGGTGCCGGGGATGGAGAAGCGCAGCAGCCTGCGGCTGGGCTGCCGGGCCAGCAGGCGGGGCGGCGAGATGGTCAGGCCCAGGGCGGCGGCGTCGATGTTGCGGGTGAGGATCGGCAGCGTACGGCTGCGGCGCACGAACTGGGCGACGGCCTGGCAGAGGAAGTGCCCGGCGTACGCGGCGAGCAGCAGCAGAGTGAGGGGGCGCTCGATGTCCGGGGGGACGTCGGGAATCCGCACCAGGCCGATGACGATCACCATGTCGCGGAGCAGCTGGCGCGTGGTGACGTCGAAGCGGACCTTGCCCAGCAGGGCGAGCAGGCCCGGCTGCTTGTGGGTGAGATAGAGGTCGAGCGTGAGACCCGCCACAGACGCGACGATGAACACGGGCACGTTCGGCAGCAGCGCACCGGCGAGCTGTGCGGCATAGAAAACCGTCAGCGCGAACAGCGCCGACAGCTGGACAGCGCGGCGGGGGGAGAGACCGGCAGGGGGCACGGGCTGGGCTCCTGGCAGGAGGTTGCGGGCTTGCGGAGGAACACGGCCGGTGGGGGGTGATCGGCCGTGATTGACCACTGACCGTATGCCGGACGCGGTGCCGGTGACAATCTGTGGCGGGGTGTCTCGCGCCCATACAGGGGCAAAGGCATCATGCCCGCCGGTCCATTGGCCGGAACGACCGAGCGTAGTGGATCAGGGCTGCCGTACATTGCGAGCGGGAGGCCGGGCGAGGCGGAGTCCGAGGCCGCTCGCGGGCCGGTCCGCGGGGGGAACGGGAATGTGACGGGGAACGGGACGGGAACGTAACGGCGTGACAGAAGGAACAGGCGGGCAGCGGGACGTGAGCAAGTCGACAGTCGGCCCCGGCCCCGGCAAGGGCGCGCACGCACGGCGGGACGTGGCGGAGGCGCGGCGGATCGTCGTCAAGGTCGGCTCCTCCTCGCTCACCACCTCCGCCGGGGGCCTGGACGCGGACCGGGTCGACGCCCTGGTGGACGCGCTGGCCAAGCACGGCGCGCAGCCGGAGAAGGAGATCGTGCTCGTCTCCTCCGGCGCCATCGCCGCCGGGCTCGCACCGTTGGGCCTTCCCCGACGCCCCCGCGACCTGGCCCGGCAGCAGGCGGCCGCCAGCGTGGGACAGGGGCTGCTGGTCGCCCGTTACACCGCGTCCTTCGCGCGCTACGGACGCCGGGTCGGCCAGGTGCTCCTCACCTCCGATGACACCAGCCGGCGCGCCCACTACCGCAACGCCTACCGCACGCTGGAGCAACTGCTCGCCATGGGCGCCGTCCCGGTCGTCAACGAGAACGACACCGTGGCCACCGAGGAGATCCGGTTCGGCGACAACGACCGGCTCGCCGCGCTGGTGGCACACCTGGTGCGGGCCGACGCGCTGGTGCTGCTGTCCGACGTAGACGCTCTCTACGACGGCGACCCGCGGCGGGGTGCGTCGCGCAAGATCGCCGAGGTGTCGTCGGCCGTCGACCTGGCCGGGCTGGACGTGCGGATGTCGAGCTCCGGGCTGGGCACCGGCGGCATGGTCTCCAAG
>NZ_JBOHCV010000411.1:0-9149 GCF_050698815.1 Streptomyces sp. | reverse complement strand
TCAGCAGGGCCGAGTAAAAGCCACCCCCGAATAAACCAACAGCGTCAACTTGCCTGGTCGGGGGCCGAGTTGCCTGCTCTCAGCGCGGAGGCGGTGGGATGTGAACCCGCGGTGACATCGCTGCCACGACGGTTTTCAAGATTGCTTGCAGGCTTGGCCCAGCCATTGAGACTCCACCGACCTCGCTCTGTGGCTAACCGGAGAAGAAAGCCTTGAAGAGCCGCCAGCCGATACAGCTGAATACGGTCGAGCACACCCGGTGAGTGGTTGCCCTATGGCTACCGCCCGCAGCGGCGGGTAAATGCGCCACCATGAGCCGTCATCCGGAGAAGTGAATATGCGGTGGAGATGTAGTCACTCAATATTCACCAACTCTGAGTGCCATTCCTGACGGCTATGACTTCGGTCACCCTCGACGTATCTTCGCGGCGATGCCATGGCCGATGAAGAGGTACACGACAGCGGGAAGTCCGTAATTGAGGGCGAAGCGTACGTGTTCGTTCTCCATCGTGAAGATGTCCTGTGACCAGCCGGCGAGCCAGTCGGCCATGCTCTGCACGAACTGGACGAAGACGTTCCCCTGGTTGGCTCCCAGCAGGGATAGCGCGATCCACAGGCCCAGGAGCGCGGCGGCGACGTCGGCGATCGTGTGAACGATCAGAGCCGTCCGCTTCGAAGCCGACTCATTATGGATCTCGCGATGGCTTGGTGGGGCGGGCTCGTGGGTGTGGCTCATGACAGTCCCATCTGGTGTGGTGCGAAATGTCCCGGGGCAGACAGGGTAATGGCGACAGGGCTGCCGCACCCCGGCGAGGGGGCTTCGTGCCTGCCCTTCTCGGGCTGCTTTTGGGCGCGGTGGTTCCGGCCCACGATCCTCTCTGCGAAGCCTGCCGTGAAGTCGTTACGTGATTCGAGAAGCATGCCAGTACATGCCAGTAGAGGCCGTTGCGAGACGTTCACACGTATTTCACGGGATTGGTGTGACGGCCGCATGGCCTGTGGCGCAGAAAGATGTGCGGCCGGCTGGTCCAGGCCGCATGCGGAGCATACGTAGAGGTAGATGGTTTCGCACCGCTGAGGGAGGTGAGTTCGTGCTGGTAGCAGGGCGGTACCGGTTGGTGGAGTTGTTGGGCCGCGGCGCCATGGGAGAGGTGTGGCAGGCCCGGGACACCACCCTCGAACGTGACGTCGCCGTCAAGCTGCTGCTCGAACACACAGCAGCGCCGGATGCGGCGGAACGATTCCGGCGCGAGGCGCAGACCGCTGCCCGGTTGAACCACCCGAACCTGGTCGCTGCCTACGACTTCGGCGAGGAAGACGGGCGCGGTTACCTGGTGATGGAACTGGTGCCGGGACGCAGCCTGCGGGACGAGCTGGCCGAGCGCGGCCCGCTCGACGTGGAGAAGGCGCGACACTTCGCCGGACAGGCCGCCATCGGTCTGGCAGCCGCTCACGCACACGGAGTGGTGCACCGGGACATCAAGCCGGGCAATTTGCTGCTGACCGCTGATGACACGGTCAAAGTGGCAGATTTCGGCATTGCCCGGGCAGTGATGGCGACAACCTCAGCGCTGACCACGACGGGAGAACTGCTCGGCACCACCGCCTACCTCGCCCCGGAGCGGGGCATGGGCGACGAGGCCGGGTCCGAGAGCGACGTGTACGCGCTGGGCTGTGTCCTGTACGAGACGTTGTGCGGGCATCCGCCGTTCACAGGTGATCCGGCCGCGGTGGTGTACCAGCACGTCGATGCCGCACCGCATCCACCCACCGAGTTGCGCCCCGGCATACCCGAGGCGCTGGCCGACTTCACGCTCCTCATGCTTGCCAAGGCCCCCGCAGCACGTCCGACGACCGCACAAGTCGCCCACTTCCTGACCGGGGACTCGGATACCGCCCGTCTTGTCGGGGCCGTCGGCGCGACGCAGCAGGACGGAGGTACCTCTAGGTATTCGCCGTCCCTCGTTCGCGCACCCGGCCTGCGCTCCCGCCGTTCGACCATCCCCGCCGTGGCCGCAATGGTGGCCGTCTTCCTCGCCGCGTGTCTGGTCGGCTTTCAGCTCAACTCCGGCTCGGACGGCCCAGGCCGAACGCCTTCCCCGGCCGGATCGCAATCCCCCTCACCTCGGCCGGACGACCCCACCACAACTCCATCACCCGCCGAGGACGAGCCAGCGCTGCTCGACGAGGCGCAAGATCATCAGGGCGACAAGAGCCGGAAGGCAGCGGAGGAAGAACGCAAGCGGCGAGAAGAAGCTGCCAAGAAGGCTGAAGAGGAAGTCCGCAAGGGAGCGGAAGAAAAGGGCAAGCAGTAGGAACAAGCTGCGAAGAAGGAAGCCGAAGCGCGCCAGAAGCAGTGACAACCGCTGGGTTCTGTGGGGCTGCGACCATGCCGGCGCCGAGTGGCCGGGGTTGGCCGCTCTATCACCACAGCCACTGGCTTACAAGCGTCTGCCTCATCATCACTCGATGCTGCAGCGATAACGCCCGACCCTGCGCCCGCGGGGGACGAAAACACGAATCAGTTCATGCCAGGAACGGAGAGGACCTTTCACCATGACACCGAACGGCAGTGACGCAGCGCCGATCTACGACAGCCTCGTTGACGAGCACGGCGACGTGCTCGCTCAGGCACGTCAAGCCGCTGAAGAAGTACAGCGCACGATCAGCCAGGCGCCGTACATCAACGAACCAGCTCACCAGCACAGTCAACCGGCCGTGCCTGCGGCAGTACCGACCGAACCCTCACAAGCTTCCACCTGGCAGCCTGAATATGCATACCTGGCGCCCCAGGATGAAGCGCCCGGAGCCTGGTCATATGAGCCGCATGTGAAGAGTGGATAGAAGTCCGCCGAGGTTATCGGAGCGACTTCGGACAGGGGGGCGGGTCTCTGACGAGTGAAAGAGGCGTCGGCCTGGCTGCCCTCCGATGCTCCTGAGGCACGTGCAAAACAGAGATTGGAGCGTCATGAGTGACGTCTACGGGTCCGCCCCCACAAGCCATCGACAGGGCGGGCCACGTGATGAATCGTCGTCAAAATGGGCAGCCTTCGTGGTCCACACGATCGCCGACATCGCAGCCGCCTTCGTGGGCCTATGGATCGTTCTCTACCTGTTCGGCGCCAGCCAAGCGAACTTGTTCGTTCAGTACGTGCAAGATATGGCGTACTGGATCGCCGGCTGGTCGCAGAACATTTCCACAGTGGAGAACGAACACCTGCGCCTTGTCCTCAACTACGGCCTGCCTGCTCTCGTCTACCTCTTCATCGGGCACGGCATCGCCGCGAAGATACGACACACAACTCGTCGTGGCGTCGGTAGATTGGCCTGACTGACCGTCCCGCCGCACCACTGGCAGGCCCGTTCCGGTAACCTCGTGACAGATGCATGCCAGAAAACCGGAACCGCGGTCAGCAACAGTCGATCCGGCCTCCTCCTGCTGTCACCCGCTCCACCACAAAGCCCCAGGCCAGCGGCCCCGGGCTTCTTTGCTGTCCGGACCTCTCCCAGCGTCTTGACTCCTCCCGGTCGAGGGCGTCTGCGGCGTGGCCGCGCGATGGGCTTCGTCCACCCTGGACTGCACGTCCCGGCCCCGCTGACTGGTCGAACGACCGGTCACAGCCTGATCACGTGATGGCATCGGGACGCGCCGCGCGTCCGTGGCGGCCATGGCGGCGTGCCATCATCGACCATCGTTCGGAGCTTGCGGCCTTAGTTGGGAGGGCGGTGGCGATGGAGGCCAGCCCTCGTGACAACGAGGAGACCACCCTCGACGACAGCCGGCGCGCCGGGCACGCCGGGTCTGTCCGGCGTTTCGAGGGCCTCACGGACTTCGACGGCCTTCCCACGGGCGGCCCCGCGGATCACGGTGACCGCGAGGCCGGGCGCGAGGACGCCGACGAGAACCCGGCCGTCGCCCAGACGCCGGAGGAGCCGCACGAGCTGCGTCCGCAGCGGAAGCTGCGGCTGTGGCAGCTCGCCCCCATCGTGGGGCTGGGTGCGCTCGGCTCGCTGATGTTCGCCTTCCCGCTCGCCTTCGAGCCCGGTGGCGGTACCGGCGCCGTAGTCGCCATGCTGGGACTGCTGATCTGCGGCTGTGCGGCGGGCTGGGGCGCGATGGCCGCCCGGCGCGTCGGCCTGACCTGGCCGGGACTGCCCGAGCGGGGTTCGGGCGAGCGAACGGACTGGCGGATCGTCCTGCTGTACGCGGTGATCGTCGTCACCGCGGTCGCCCTCGCGATCTGGCGCGTCGCCCGGCTGCGCTGAGGGCCTGAGGGCCCGGCCCGGGAAGACGGCGGCCTGCCCGTCTCCCGTACGATCCGAGTATGACCAGCGCGCGGCCGGTGCCGTTCCTCAAGGGACACGGCACCGAGAACGACTTCGTGATCCTGCCCGACCCGGACGGCCGGCTGGAGCTGTCCCCGGAGGCCGTCGCGCGGCTGTGCGACCGGCGGGCGGGGATCGGCGGCGACGGGCTGCTGCGCGTCGTACGGTCCGCGGCGCACCCCGAGGCGCGGGCGATGGCCGGCGACGCCGAGTGGTTCATGGACTACCGCAACGGCGACGGCTCGGTCGCGGAGATGTGCGGCAACGGCGTGCGGGTCTTCGTGCGCTATCTGGAGCGGGCGGGTCTGGCCGAGCCGGGAGACGTGGCGGTGGCCACCCGGGCCGGGGTACGGCGGACGCATCTGGACAAGGACAGCGGCGAGATCACCGTCGGCATGGGACCCGCGGCGCTGCCCGGCGGCGCGGTAAGCGTGCGGGTCGGGGAGCGGGCCTGGTCCGCCCTGCACGTCGGCATGGGCAACCCGCACGCGGTCGCCTTCGTCGACGACCTCGCGCACGCGGGCAGGCTGCTGGACGCACCCGAGGTCGAACCGGCCGCCGCCTACCCGAACGGTACGAACGTCGAGTTCGTCGTCGCCTGCGGCCCGCGGCACGTCGCCATGCGCGTGCACGAGCGCGGTTCGGGGGAGACGCGCTCCTGCGGTACGGGCGCGTGCGCCGTCATGGTCGCCGCCGCGCGGCGCGACGGGGTGGACCCGGCGGCCGGCGGTGCGCCGGTGACGTACACGGTCGACCTGCCCGGCGGGCAGCTGGTGATCACCGAACGGGCCGACGGCGAGATCGAGATGACCGGACCCGCCGTGATCGTCGCCGAGGGCGTCGTCGACCTGGACGGGCTGCGCCCGGCCGGCTGAGCGCGGTGGAGACGCCGCGGCGATACGGTCACCCGGCGAAACGGCCATGCGGACGAACACCTCACGAACGGGTGATCCCGTTCACGCTGCGCAGGACCCGGTCATCAGCATGTGATGGGGTCGGTACCATCACAGCTCCGGGCCTGGCCGGGCGTTGCACAGCGGGAGGTGTCCATGAGGAGTCTGCGGAAGCTGAGCCACGCGGCCCTGCTGGGCCAGACGCCGCGCCGTGACGGTCTGCCCCACGCCATCGAGCACGTCGCGAAGGTGCACCGCGCCCACCATCCCCGCGCTGATCTGGCGACACTGCGCCGCGCCTACGTCCTCGCGGAGTCCTCACACCGCGGCCAGACGCGCAAGAGCGGCGAGCCCTACATCACCCACCCGCTGGCCGTGACCCTGCTGCTGGCCCAACTGGGCGCCGAGACCACCACCCTGACCGCGTCCCTGCTGCATGACACGGTCGAGGACACAGAGGTCACCCTGGAGCAGGTGCGCAAGGAGTTCGGCGAGGAAGTCGGCTATCTCGTCGACGGCGTCACCAAGTTGGAGAAGGTCGACTACGGCGCCGCCGCGGAGCCCGAGACGTTCCGGAAGATGCTGGTGGCCACCGGCAATGACGTCCGGGTGATGTCGATCAAGCTCGCCGACCGGCTGCACAACATGCGCACGCTCAGCGTGATGCGTCCCGAGAAGCAGGTCCGCATCGCCCAGGTGACCAGGGACGTGCTGATCCCGTTCGCCGAACGGCTGGGAGTCCAGGCGCTCAAGAGCGAACTGGAAGACCTGGTCTTCGCCATCCTGCACCCCGAGGAGCACGCACTGGCCCGCGAGTTGATCGCGGAGCACGCCCGGCAGCCCGATCCGCTCACGGTGGTGGCCACCTCCGTACGGCGGGTGCTGCGGGAGGCGGGCATCGTCGCCCAGGTTCTCATCCGGCCGCGGCACACCGTCTCCGTGCACCGGCTGCGGGTGAAGCGGGGAGAGCTGGGGGCCTGCGACTTCGGACGGCTTCTGATCATGGTCGAGGAGGACGCCGACTGCTACGCGGTCCTCGGCGAGCTCCACACCTGCTTCACGCCGCTCATCACGGAGTTCAAGGACTTCATCGCGGCCCCGAAGTTCAACCTCTACCGGTCGCTGCACACCGCGTTCGCCGATGAACGGGGCAGGGTGGCGGAAGTGCTCGTGCGGACACGGCAGATGCACCGTGTCGCCGAGGCCGGAGTGATCGCCCTCGGTGATCCACGCGGCGACTCCCGGAGTGGAGCGGCGGGGGAGGAGGACGGCGCGGCAGAGCCGGGTCCGGGCTGGCTCTCCCGGCTGCTGGAGTGGCAGAGCCACGCCACCGACAGCGACACCTTCTGGGCGGAGCTGCGCGACGAGCTGGCCCAGGACCGGGAGATCACGGTCTACTGCGCCTCTCCGGGCGCCGGGTCGGCGCCCAGCGGCGGTGCGCTGCCGCTGCCCGCCGGGGCGACCTGCGTGGACGCCGCCTACGCCCGGTACGGCGAGGCGGCGCACCGGTGCATCGGTGCGCGTGTCAACGGGCGGCTGACCGCGCTGAGTACGGTGCTGCGGGACGGGGACGCGCTCCAGCTGTTCCTGGAACCCACCGCGACCGCCGATCCGTCCGGGCCCTCTCCCGACTGGCTGCAGCACGCCCGTACCCCGGCGGCCCGGATCGCCATCCGGCACTGGCTCGCCGCCCATCCGGCCGCGGTCGAGACGGAGCTGACCTCGGCGGGCGTGGGCGGTGGACCGTTCCGCACCGCCACCCCGCCGGCCCCCGGCGCGGTGGTCGGCCCGGGAGGTCCGCGAGATCCGGCCGGGCCGGTCGGCCCCGAGCACGCGGTTGCCGCGGAAGGCGCCGCCTCCGTCATCACCGACGATCCGGACGCCGTCGTGCGACTGGCTCGCTGCTGTACGCCCGTGCCGCCCGACGAGGTCACCGGGTTCGCGGTGCGCGGCGGCACCGTCACCGTGCACCGCGACGGCTGTCAGTCGGTGACCCGCATGACGTCCACCGGCCGCCGCCCGGTGCCCGTGCGCTGGGAGCAGGGTGCGGTGGGCTGCCGTGTGACGCTGCGCGCAGAGGCACTGGGGCGCCCGCACCTGCTGGCCGATCTGACCGAGATCATCGCGGTCCAGGGCGCGGCCGTCGTTTCCGCCGACGTCGAACCACCGCGCGAACACCGCGTGCTCCACACCTACACGCTGCAACTCCCCGACGCCGCCGGGCTCCCCGCACTCATGCGGGCCATGCGCCGCGTCCCCGGTGTCTACGACGTCACGCGTGCCGCGCGGCCCCTGCCCGCCCGCTGACCTCCGCCGCCGCTCCCCGCTCCGACTCCTTTCGGGTGGGTCGCTGCCGCGCCGCCCTGGGAGAGCACCAGTGTGCTGATAGCCGTAGACCATGAAAAAGAAGGTCATTTCATATTTCCGGACGGCGCGACGGTCCCACCGCGCCGTCACCTGTGCGGCCGTCACCGCCACGGCGTTCGCGCTCCTCGGTGCCGGGTTGCCCGCGCCGGGCCCGCTCGGTGTCGGAGACCGGCTCTTTCCCGCGCTGGGCAATCCGGGATACGACGTGCGGGCGTACGACATCTCCTTCGACTACGGCGGCGACAACACCGTGCCGCTCCAGGCGAGTACGGCCATCGACGCCCGCGTCACCGAGCCCGGCGGCCTGGCCCGCTTCAACCTCGACTTCGCGGTCGGCACGGTGCACTCCGTACGCGTCAACGGCCTGCCCGCCGGGCACCGCGGTGCCGGCGAGGACCTGGTGGTGACGCCTGCCCTGCCGGTGCCCTGGGGTGCCTCACTGCACGTCGAGGTCCGGCACACCAGTCCGACGGAAAGCGGCGCGACAGGCGGCTGGGTCCGTACGAAGGACGGGCTGGCCATGGCGAACCAGGCGGACGCCGCCCATCGCGTCTTCCCGGGCAGCGACCATCCCTCGGACAAGGCGGACTTCACCTTCCGCATCACCGCTCCGCGGAAACTGTCGGTGACGGCGGGCGGACTGCTGACGGGGCGGGAGCGCAGAGGGGACGACACGGTGTGGACGTACCGTCTCGCCCATCCGATGGCCACGGAGCTCGCCCAGGTCTCGATCGGCCGCTCGGCCGTGGCGCGCCACTCGGGCCCGCACGGTCTGCCGCTGCGGGACGTGGTGCCCCGCGCCGACCGCGCCATTCTGGAGCCCTGGCTCGCCAAGACGCCAGGACAGCTGTCCTGGATGGAGCGGCGGGTGGGCGGCTATCCGTTCGAGACCTACGGGCTGCTGGTCGCCGACGCGACCACCGGCTTCGAGCTGGAGACTCAGACGCTCTCCATGTTCGAGCGGGAGCTGTTCGTCTCCACCAGCTTCGCCACCTGGTACAAGGAGTCCGTCATGGTGCACGAGCTGGCGCACCAGTGGTTCGGCGACAGCGTCACCCCGCACCGGTGGGACGATCTGTGGCTGAGCGAAGGGCACGCCACCTGGTACGAGTGGCTCTACGGTGCGGAGCGGGGCGGCCCCTCGCCCCTCTCGCGGGCGCGTGACGCGTACGAGAAGTCGGACACCTGGCGCAAGCAGTACGGAACGCCGGCCAGGCTGCACCCCGCCAATCCCGGAAACAAGACCGACATCTTCCGCAAGAGCGTCTACGACGGCTCGGCGGTCGTGCTCTACGCGCTCCGCGAGAAGATCGGCACGGACGCCTTCGCGCGGCTGCAGCGCGAGTGGGTCGCCCGGCACCGCGACGGCAACGCCTCGACCGCCGACTACATCAGCCTGGTCAACGAGGTGTCCGGGCAGGATCTGACCCGGTTCCTCAAGGACTGGCTGTACGGCGAGAAGACCCCGCCGATGCCGGGCGAGACGGGATGGCGCAGCAGGTGAACGCAGCAGGTGACAGCGCCTCCCGGCGCCCGTCGCGCCGTGGGTGCGCAAATCCAGAT
>NZ_JBOHCV010000410.1:0-5873 GCF_050698815.1 Streptomyces sp. | reverse complement strand
CGGGCCTCGGCCCGGTGCACGCCGTGGGTGCGCAGGCCGTACGCGGTGTTGGCGAGCGCCGTGAGGTGCGGGAAGAGTGCGCCGTCCTGCGGGACCCAGGCCACGCCGCGGCGGTGTGGGGGGAGCGCGCTGACGTCGGTGTCGCCGAGCCGTAGCCGCCGGGCGTGCGCCCGCGGGGTGAGGCCGAGCAGCGCCCGCAGCAGGGTGGTCTTGCCGGCGCCGTTGGGGCCCACGACGGCGATGGTGGTGCCGGGGCCGGCGTCGAGGGTGACGGTGTTGAAGCCGGTGACGTCGGCGTGGAGGGGCCAGCGCTCCTGCGGGGAAGGGGACGGGGACGGGGACGGTGGCGACGGGGGTGACTTGGCGGTGGCGGTGGCGGTGGCGGCTTCGGCCTCGGCCTCGGCTTCGGCTTCGGGTGGTGCGGGGGAGTAGGCGGCTGCCGGTTCGTGCGCCCGGCCGGTCCGGCCCGCCCCCGCGCCGGCCCAGCTTCCGCGCAGGCCGATGAGGACGGCCATGGCGACCGCGAGCAGCAGCAGCGAGACGGAGGTGGCGGCCTCGGGCCGGTCCTGGAGAAGGAGGTAGACCTGAAGGGGCAGCGTCTGGGTGGAGCCGGGAAGGTTGCCGGCGAAGGTGATGGTGGCGCCGAACTCTCCGAGCGCCCTGGCCCAGGTCAGCGCCGCCCCGGCGGCCAGCCCTGGGGCGGCCATCGGAAGGGTGACGGTGGCGAACACCCGTACCGGCGAGGCGCCGAGCGAGGCGGCCGTCTCCTCGTAGCTCGGCCGCAGACCCGCGAGGGTGCCTTCGAGGCTGATGACCAGGAACGGCATCGCGACGAACGTCGCAGCGAGTACGGCGCCCGAGGTGTGGAAGGGCAGAATGACGCCGAAGGTGCCCTCCAGCCAGGGCCCGAGCAGTCCGCGGCGGCCGAAGCCCAGCAGCAGGGCGACACCGGCGACCGTCGGCGGCAGCACCATCGGCAGCAGGACCAGCGAACGCACCAGCGCCTTGCCCCGGAAGTCGACCCTGGCCAGCAGCCAGGCCAGCGGCACGCCCAGCACGAGGGAGAGGCCGAGCGCCCAGCACGACACCAGCAGCGAGAGCTTGAGCGCTTCGGTGACGCCGGGGGCGCTCAGCCGGGTGCCGAGGTCGCTCCAGGGCGTACGGGCCAGGATGCCGGTCAGCGGCAGCAGCAGCAACGCGACCGCGAGCAGCGCGGGCACGGCCAGAACGACGGGCGGGCGGGCACGGCTCATGGCTGCTGGAAGCCCGCGCTCCGCAGGATCTTCTGCGCCCTGGGGCCGCTGAGCCACTTCACGAACGCGGCGGCGGCCTCCGCGTGCTGGGACGTCTTCAGGGTCGCGGCGGGGTAGGAGGCGAGGGCGTTCTGGTCGTCGGGAATCTTGACGGCGTCGACTTTGCCGAGGGCCGTGGCGGCGTCGGTCTTGTAGACGATTCCCGCGTCGGCCTCGCCGAGTTCGACCTTGCCCAGCACGGCGCGGACGTTGGGCTCCTGGGAGACCGGCTCGACGTCGATCTGCTGGGCGTCCAGTACCTGCTTGCCGTAGCGGCCGACCGGCACCTGGGGGGCGGCGAGTACGACCTTCAGGCCGGGGTCGGCCAGGTCCCTGAGGCTGCCGGTCTTCTTCGGGTTGCCCTTGCGGGTGGCGATGACCAGCCGGTTCTTCGCGATCACGGTGGGGGCGCCGGTTTCGGTCTTCAGCCCGTCCATGGTCCTGCGGTCCGCGGTCACCAGCGCGTCGGCGGGGGCGCCCTGCTCGACCTGGGCGGCGAGTTCCTGGGATCCGGCGAAGGAGAACTTCACGCGCGTACCCGCGTGTTCCTTCTCGTACGCCGCGCCTGCCTTCTTGAAGGCATCGGTGAGAGAGGAGGCGGCCAGCACCGTCAGGTCGGGCTTCGGCGCACCGTCGGCTTTGCCGGTGCTGTTGCCGGTGCCGCAGGCGGCCAGCGGCATCAAGAGGGCGGCGGCCACGATCGCGGCGGTGGCGCGCCGGCTGCTGAGGGCGGCTCGGGACATGGGTGGTGGAGACTCCTTCGGGTCAGGTGCGGTCGATGTGCACGCTGGTCGACTTCACGCGGGCAGTGGCCTCCACGCCGACCTCCAGGCCCAGCTCTTCCACGGCTTCGCGGGTCAGCAGCGACACGAGCCGGTGCGGGCCCGCCTGAATCTCCACCTGCGCCGCGACGTCGCCGAGCGTGACGGCGGTGACGATGCCGGGGAAGGCGTTGCGGGCCGAGGTGTACGAGGGGTCCTCCTCCTCGCCGCCGCCGGGACCGGTGCCGCCTCCGGCTCGCGCGAGCTCGACGGAGAACTCGGCCAGCGCCCGGCCCTCGATGAGCCGGCGGCCTCCCTCGTCGCGATGGGTCGCCACCCGCCCCGCGTCCGCCCAGCGGCGTGCCGTGTCGGGGCTGACGCCCAGCAGCCGCGCCGCCTGACCGATTGTGTAGGACTGCATGTGCAACAAGATATACGGAATCACCTCTCAGATACAGCCCGTGCGGCTGATTCGTCTGGCAGTTACCCGGAGGCGGGGGTGCCGGTCGAGCGGCTTCGCTCACCTCATGTCGCGGAGGGGCGGCCGGTGGACGCCTACGGCGGGTCGGCCGCAAGCGGCAGTGCGCGCGCCCGCCGCCGTCCGAAGCAGCCTGGCGGGCCCGGACGGCGGTGGTCAGTATGTTCGCGACGGAAGCACTCCCATTGGCGCGGACTGAAAGGCACCACCACGATGTCGCTGCACAAGGGCCGCCCCGACCCAGGCCGTACGGAACGGACGGGACTGTCGGTCAACCCCTTCTACGGGGCGGCCGATCCCGTCGGCCAGATGGACGCCGAAACGCCGCGCCGCCGGTTGCCCGACGGTCCGATGGCGCCCGAGGCCGCCTATCAGCTCGTACACGACGAGCTGATGCTGGACGGCAACGCCCGCCTGAACCTGGCGACTTTCGTCACCACGTGGATGGAGCCGCAGGCGGGCAGGCTGATGGAGGAGTGCCGCGAGAAGAACATGATCGACAAGGACGAGTACCCGCGCACCGCCGAGCTGGAGCAGCGCTGCGTGGCGATGCTCGCCGATCTGTGGAACGCCCCGGACCCGACGTCGGCCGTCGGCTGTTCCACCACCGGGTCGAGTGAGGCGTGCATGCTCGCCGGGATGGCGCTCAAACGCCGGTGGGCCCACCGCGTCGGCGACCGCTACCCGGGCAGCGCGAAGCCCAACCTGGTGATGGGTGTGAACGTCCAGGTGTGCTGGGAGAAGTTCTGCGCCTTCTGGGAGGTCGAGGCCCGGCAGGTCCCCATGGACGGGGACCGGTTCCATCTCGATCCGGAGGCGGCGGCCGAGCTGTGCGACGAGAACACCATCGGCGTGGTGGCGATCTTCGGTTCCACGCTCGACGGTTCGTACGAGCCGGTCGCGGAGTTGTGCCAGTCGCTGGACGCGCTGCAGGAGCGGACCGGGCTGGACATCCCGGTGCACGTCGACGGCGCGTCGGGCGCGTTGATCGCGCCCTTCCTGGACGAGGAGCTGGTCTGGGACTTCCGGCTGCCGCGCGTCGCGTCGATCAACGCCTCGGGGCACAAGTACGGACTGGTGTATCCCGGCGTGGGCTGGGCGCTGTGGCGGTCGGCGGAGGCCCTGCCCGAGGAGCTCGTCTTCCATGTCAACTACCTGGGCGGCGACATGCCCACCTTCGCGCTCAACTTCTCCCGGCCCGGCGCACAGGTGGCCGCGCAGTACTACACCTTTCTGCGGCTCGGCAGGGACGGCTTCCGGGCCGTGCAGCAGACGGCACGGGACGTGGCCTGTTCGCTCTCCGAACGGATCGAGGCCACCGAGGACTTCCGCATGCTGACCCGCGGCACGGAGCTCCCGGTCTTCGCCTTCACCACCGCCCCGGACGTGACGAGCTTCGACGTCTTCGATGTGTCCCGGCGGATGCGGGAACGCGGCTGGCTGGTGCCCGCCTACACCTTCCCGCCCAACCGGCAGGACCTGTCCGTGCTGCGGGTGGTGTGCCGCAACGGCTTCACCGCGGACCTCGCCGACCTGTTCATGGAGGACCTCGGCCGGCTGCTGCCCGAATTGCGGAGCCAGCCGGGGCCGTTGGGACGCCCGCGGTCGGAGGCGACCGCGTTCCATCACTGACGGGCGCCGATGGTCGCGCTGATGGTTCCCCCGCGAGGGACCTGTCGGTTACGCTGGCGGGCATTCTGAAAGCGCATACATGGGAGCACGACCACGATGGTTGCCGATCCGAACCGACCACTTGCTGGAGCAGATGAGGCAGCTGGAGCAGCCGCGGCAGCCGCACCGGGCACCCGCCGGGCGGCGGTGGACGTCATCCTCCGCCATCAGCACCCCAGCGGCGGCTACCCGGCCTGCCCGACCTTCGAGGTCTACGGGTACTCCTGGTTCCGGGACGGCGCGTTCATCGCCGAGGGAGCCGACCGCGCGGGTGCGACCGACAGCGCCCGCGCCTTCCACGACTGGTGCGCGCGGGTGCTGACCGCCCGTGCCGAACGTATCGAGCGCATCGTGGACACTCTGCGCTCGGGCGGTACGCCCGCCGCCGGCGACTGGCTCCCCGCCCGCTACACCCTGGAGGGCGCCGATGAGGGCGACACCGGCTGGTGGAACTTCCAGCTGGACGGGTACGGCACCTGGCTGCACCTCCTCGTCACGCACCTGCGGCGGCACTCCGCCGATCCCGCTCCCTTCCGGGAGGCCGCCCGGCTCGCGTGCGAGTACCTCGCCGCCTCCTGGAACACGCCCTGCTTCGACTGGTGGGAGGAGGACAGCGAGCAGCGGCACGGGAACACGCTGGCCGCCTCGGAGGCCGGACTGCGAGCTGCCGTCGATGCCGGGCTGGTCGAGGGGGACACCGCCGAGCGCGCGCGTGACGCGGCCGAGGAGATCGCGGCGACCGTACGGCGGGAGGGGGTGCGCGACGGACACCTGAACAAGTGGCTGGGCGGCCCCGACGCGGTGGACTCGAGCCTGCTCTCCGCGCTCACCCCGTTCGAGCTGGCCGACGGTGAGCTGGCCGAGCGGACGCTGGCCGCCGTCGAGCGGGACCTGCTGCACGAGGGCGGCGTCTACCGCTACCGCGCCGATACCTTCTACGGCGGCGGACGCTGGCCCGTACTCGCAGCCCTGCTCGGCTGGCACTACGCCCGTACTGGGCGCCGGGCGGACGCGGAGCGGCAACTCCGCTGGATCGAGAGCCAGTTCACGGCGGAGGGGCTGCTGCCCGAACAGGCTCCCGAGGGGCTGCGGCTGGCGCCGGAGCGGGAGCAGGAGTGGCTTGACCGCTGGGGACCGAATGCCACTCCGCTGCTCTGGTCGCACGGGATGTACCTGATCCTGGCCGACGAGCTCGGGGTGCTCGACGGGACGGTGGCCGGGTCGGTGGCCGGGTCGGGGTCGTAGGGCAGTTCGGCGGGGCGTGGGTCGGTACGTCGGTGGGCTGTGCGCCAGTAGGTCGGTACGTCACAGCGATGCGTCGCGCCAGGCCGTCCACTCGTACGAGGCCGCCATACGGAATCACCAGCTGCGGATCGGTGTGCCCGAGATCCACGTCGAAGACGGCCATGACGTCCGGGGCATACGCCGCCAGCGCGCGCAGCACCGCATCGCGCTGCTCCTCGGCGTAACGCCTCTTGTCCGCTGCCTGGTTGGGTTGCTGGAAGGACCATGCCTTGGCGCGGCCCATCAGCAGCGCGTCGAAACGGGCCAGCAGGCCGCGTTCGCCCATGCTGCGCAGGATCCAGAAGACCTCCCGGGCACTGGGCATGTCCTCGGAGGTGTCCAGGAACAGGACGCTGCCCTCGTACGCTGCGGGGTCGCGCTCGATCC
>NZ_JBOHCV010000409.1:0-17654 GCF_050698815.1 Streptomyces sp. | reverse complement strand
CTCAGGCGGACCGGTCGAGTGCGCGCAGGCTCCGGTCGGTGATGGAGCGGGCGCCGCGCCCTACGGCGATGGTCCCTGACTGCACCAGCTCCTTGATGCCGTACGGCTCCAGCATCTTGAGCATGGCGTCGAGCTTGTCGCTGCCGCCGGTGGCTTCGATGGTGACGGCCTCCGGCGAGACGTCCACGGTCTTGGCGCGGAAGAGCGAGACGATCTCGACGATCTGGGAGCGGGTCTCGTTGTCGGCACGGACCTTCACCAGAACGAGTTCACGCTGAACGGCCGAAGCCGGGTCCAGCTCAACGATCTTGAGTACGTTGACCAGTTTGTTCAGCTGCTTGGTCACCTGCTCCAGCGGCAGGTCCTCCACGTTCACCACGATGGTGATGCGGGAGATCTCGGGGTGCTCGGTGACGCCGACGGCGAGCGAGTCGATGTTGAAACCGCGGCGGGAGAAGAGCGAGGCGATCCGGGCGAGGATGCCGGGGGTGTTCTCCACCAGGACGGAGAGCGTGTGCTTGGACATCTGTCGTTCCATCTCCCGAGCCTCAGTCGTCGCTGTCACCGAAGTCGGGACGGACGCCGCGCGCCGCCATGACCTCGTCGTTGGAGGTGCCTGCCGCGACCATCGGCCAGACCATCGCGTCCTCGTGGACGATGAAGTCGACGACGACCGGACGGTCGTTGATGGCGTTGGCCTTCTCGATCACGGCGTCCAGCTCGTCGGGGTCCTCGCAGCGGATGCCGACGCAGCCCATGGCCTCCGCGAGCTTCACGAAGTCCGGGCAGCGGGTGCCCTTGTTGGGCTGCTGGGCGTCACCGCCGGGACCGATGTGCAGCTTGGTGTTGGAGTAGCGCTGGTTGTAGAAGAGCGTCTGCCACTGGCGGACCATCCCGAGGGCGCCGTTGTTGATGATCGCGACCTTGATCGGCACGTTGTTCAGCGCGGCGGTGGCCAGCTCCTGGTTGGTCATCTGGAAGCAGCCGTCGCCGTCGATGGCCCACACCGTACGGCCGGGCTCCCCGACCTTGGCCCCGAGAGCCGCCGGGACGGCGTAGCCCATCGTGCCCAGGCCGCCGGAGTTGAGCCAGCTGGCGGGCCGCTCGTACTTGATGAAGTGCGCCGCCCACATCTGGTGCTGGCCCACCCCCGCCGCGTAGACGGTGTCGGCCGGTGCCAGTTCACCGATGCGCTGGATGACCTGCTGCGGGGAGAGCGAACCGTCCTCGGGCAGGTCGTAGCCGAGCGGATAGGTGTCCCGCCACCGGTTCAGCTGCTCCCACCAGTCCGGGTAGCCGGCGCGTGCGGCCTCACCGGCGCCGGCCGCGTCAGCGGTCCCGGCCGTCCCGGCCGCCGTCCCCAGCTCCGCCTGGACGGCGACGATCAGGTCGGCGATGACCTCGCGGGCGTCGCCGACGATGGGGACGTCGGCGGTGCGGTTCTTGCCGATCTCGGCCGGGTCGATGTCGGCGTGCACGATCTTGGCGTACGGGGCGAAGGAGTCGAGCTTGCCGGTCACCCGGTCGTCGAAGCGGGCGCCGAGCGCGACGATCAGGTCGGCCTTCTGCAGAGCGGTGACGGCGGCGACGCTGCCGTGCATGCCGGGCATGCCCAGGTGCTGGGGGTGGCTGTCGGGAAAGGAACCGATGCCCATCAGGGTGGTGGTCACCGGCGCGTTGGTCAGCTCGGCCAGCACCTTCAGCTCTCCGGTGGCCTGCGCCTTCATGACGCCGCCGCCGACGTAGAGCACCGGGCGGCGCGACTCGGAGATGAGCCTGGCGGCCTCACGGATCTGCTTGGCGTGCGGCTTGGTCACCGGACGGTAGCCGGGCAGATCGGTGACGGGCGGCCAGCTGAACGTCGTCCGGCGCTGCAGGGCGTCCTTGGCGATGTCGACCACGACCGGGCCCGGCCGCCCCGTCGAGGCGATGTGGAACGCCTCGGCGATCGTGCGCGGGATCTCGGCGGGGTCCGTGACCAGGAAGTTGTGCTTGGTGACGGGCATCGAGATGCCGCAGATGTCGGCTTCCTGGAAGGCGTCGGTGCCGATCGAGCCGGACGCGACCTGGCCGGTGATGGCGACCATCGGCACGGAGTCCATGTGGGCGTCGGCAAGGGGGGTGACCAGGTTGGTGGCACCGGGGCCGGACGTGGCCATGCAGACGCCGACCTTGCCGGTGACCTGCGCGTACCCGGTGGCGGCGTGACCGGCGCCCTGCTCGTGCCGCACCAGCACGTGGCGGACCCGGGCGGAGTCCATCATCGGGTCGTACGCCGGAAGGATCGCCCCGCCCGGAATGCCGAATACGGTGTCGGCGCCGACCTCCTCGAGAGAGCGGATGAGGGACTGGGCGCCCGTCATCTCGACTGGCGCCGCCTGATGCTGTCCGCCGTTACGGGCCCGCGGCTGCGGTTTCGGGGCCCCGGTGGCCTGCTCGGTCATCGGTGATCTCTTCTCGGAGAGTGAGGGTTGACGCTCGTTTTGTGCTGTTGGTGCTGTGCTGCGGTGCTTGTGCGCCGGTGCTGGTGCAACAAAAAACCCCTCGTGCCGTGAGGCAAGCGAGGGGAGCGCGCCGCTGATGGTCGTGGGGTCGTGGAGAGTGACCCGGTCAGCCGACGCGCTTTCCAAGTACGAGAATTCGGGTGCGCATGACACAGACCCTCTCTCCGTCACGCTTTCCGTGTCAAGTAGGTGGGACGGCCGTCTCAGCATGCGAACACGGGGGCGGAGGGTGGGCTCCGGGCTCCGCCCCTTCCAGCACCCCGCCCGTCGCCAGCCATGGAGGCAGTGCCTCGCGACGCTCCTGCCGCCGCACCGGCAGGACTCCGGCGACCACGACCGTACGACTGCCCCGGCGCTGCTCCTCGCCCGTACGGACCGACCCGGCCGCACCGCCGATGCCGCCCGCTCTGCCGCCGGTCGTGGGCGTCATGCCGCTCACACCGCTCATCCCGCCCGTCATGCCGTTCGGACGGCCCCGCGCCTGGGGACGGCCCGCGAGGGGAGTCTCCGGCACCGGATACGGCCCGCCGGCCAACGTGTGACGTAACCGGTGCTCGTCGAGCGGCCCGGAGAAGAACGCGCCCTGCCCATGCGTGCACCCCAGCTCCCGCAGACTGACGACCTGCTCGGGCAGGTCGACGCCCTCGGCCACCGAGGTCAGCCCGAGGTCGTCGGCGATGCGCAGCAGGCCCGCGGTGATCTTGCGAAGGCGCGCGGATTCCACCACACCGTCGACCAGACCGCGGTCGAGGCGCAGGATGTCCACGGGCAGTCGCCGCAGCGCGGAGAGGGCGAGCGGGCCGCTGCCGAACCCCTCCAGCGCCACGCTCAGGCCGAGGCGGCGCAGCGCGCTCAGCCGCAGCTCCAGCTCGTCCAGACCGTCCCGGGTGTCACTGCCGGTCAGCTCCAGGATCAGCGACCCGGAGGGCAGCTCGTGCCGGTGGAGCAGGCTCTCCATGCTGCTGGGGCTGAGCGACCGGTCGCTCAGACGGCGCGCGGGCAGCCGTACGGACACGGGTGCCGGAAACCCGGCGAGATGCCGTGCCGCCGCCGCCCGGACGGCCTCCTCCAGCGACCAGCCGCTCACGTCGGAGGCTGCCGCCTGCCCGCCTCCGACGCCGGCGCGGGCGTCGGCACCCAGGACGTCGGCCGGGGTGAAGAGGTTTCCCTGCGAGGAGCGCCAGCGGGGCTGGGCCGCGACGGCGGACACCTTGCCGCTGGTGAGCTCGACGACGGGCTGGTGCAACAGCGCGAACTCGCCGTCCTGGAGCGCCGCGCGCGGCGGGCCCGCCGTTGCCGCCGCCCCGACGGCACCCGGCCGCATCTCCCCCTGCAGGTGCGGCTCGTAGAGCTCGACCCGCGCCTTGCCCGCCTGCTTCGCGCGGTACATCGCCAGGTCGGCGTTGCGCATCAGGGTGGTGGGAGAGATGCCGGGCTCGGCGAAGGCGATGCCGATCGACGCGGCGACGCGGACGTCCGTGTCCTCCACGTGGTACGGCTCGGAAAGGGTCATCCGGAGCCGGTCGGCGATCTCGTGGATGCGCAGCTCGCGCTCCACATCCGCGTGTGTGCTCGGGTTGCCGTCCCCGAGGATCAGCACGGCGAATTCGTCACCGCCCAGCCGGGCGGCGGTGTCTCCCGCACGTACCGAATCCTGAAGCCGGCGGGCCGCGGCCACGAGCAGTTCGTCGCCCGCCTGATGGCCGACGCTGTCGTTCACCGCCTTGAAGCCGTCGAGGTCGATGAAGAGCACCGCGTGCTCGCTGTCGCCGCCTCGGCGGCCGGCCAGTGCCTTCCGCACCCGTTCGGTGAAGAGCGCACGGTTGGGCAGATCGGTCAGCGAGTCGTGCGAGGCGTTGTGCTGCAACTGGGCCTGCAACCGGACCCGTTCGGTCACGTCCCGGCTGTTGAAGATGAGGCCGCTGCGGTAGCGGTTGACCGTCGACTCGACATTGAGCCAGTGGCCCGCCCCGTGCCGGAAGCGGCACTCGATCCGGGTCGAGGGCTCCTGCTGCGGCGACGCGGCGAGGAAGCGGCGCAGCTCGTGCAGGACGAGGGCGAGGTCCTCGGGGTGGATGAGAGCGGCCAGTTCGGAACCCACGAGTGCGTCGCCGTCCCGTCCGTAGACCCCCGCGGCGGCGGGCGAGACATAGCGCAGCGCTCCCGTGGAGGAAGCGATCATGATGACGTCGCTGGAACCCTGCACCAGGGAACGGAAGTGCTTCTCCTTCTGCGACAGCTCCTGGGTCAGCGTGATGTTGTCCAGCAGCATGATGCCCTGCCGCACGACCAGGACGAGCACGACCGTGCCGGCGATGAAGAGCACCACACGGTCGATCTCACGGCCGGCGACGGCGTTGTAGAGGATTCCCAACGTGCAGACGGCGGCCGCCAGATACGGCGTGAGCGCGGTCAGAGACACCGCGAACCGGCGGCTGGTCTGCTCGGTCGGCCACTCCGTCTGGTGATCGGAGGCGTGATCGGCAGCCTGATCGGCGGCGTCGGCCGCCCGGCCGTTGGGACGGTCGGCCGGTCCGGCTGCCGGGCGGGCCGCACCGTTGCCGACCCACGGCGCGTACGCCAGCAGCAGCGAGCCCGCGAACCAGCCCGCGTCCAGCAACTGCCCTGAGCTGTAATGCTCGCGGAGCAGCGGAGACGTGAACAACGCGTCGCACAGCACGGTCAGGGCCAGCGCGCCGATCGCGGTGTTGACCGCCGAACGGTCCGGTGCCGAGCGCTTGAAGTGCAGCGCGAGCACCATGCTCACGAGCACGATGTCCAGCAGTGGATAGGCGAGGCTGAGCGCGGCACGCGTCACCGAGCCGCCCTGCCAGTACTCGGTGTGGGTGAGCGCGAGCGACCAGGAGAGGGTGAGCAGCGAGCCGCCGATCAGCCACGAGTCCAGTCCGAGACAGACCCAGCCGGCCCTGCTGGTGGGCCGCTTGGCCAGCACCAGCACGCCGACGATGGCGGGCGGCGCGAAGAGCAGGAAGCAGAAGTCGGCGACGGACGGGCTGGGCAGGGGCTCGTGCAGCACGATCTCGTACCACCCCCAGACGCCGTTCCCGGCCGCCGTCATGAGCGACGAGAGGCCGAACAGCAGCCAGGCGGGCGCGAGTTGGGTGCCGCGATGGGAGTGCGCGTACCAGAAGCAGGAGGCGGCGGCGAGCAGTCCGGCGCCGCTCAGCCCGAAGTCGCCCATGAACAGGGCCAGCTGCTCGGATCCCCAGCCCGCGGCGGCCCCGATCGCGTACGCGCCGCAGAGGGCGGCGAGCATCAACTGCGGCAACACGCTTATCCGTCTGCCGGTCCGGTCGTCGGGACGGAACCGAGCACTCTGAAGGCGACCCCGCTCGGGAGCCGCGGTGTCCGCGGTCATCGCGCACCCCTCGGAGACGGGGGCTTCTCGTACCTGCGCTTTCCACCTCTGCCGTACTCGCACACCGGCCGGCCGGAGGTCCGGCGCCCCTTCAGCGGGACCGGGCCCCGGCATGCGGTCAATCGGCACAGCGTCAATCGATGCCGTGTCCATCGGTGCTGTACCCACCGGCAGTTCGTCCCTTGCCCGTGCATTCGCCCGTCGCCCCCCTCGTGTCCGGGTTCGCCCCCCTCTCGGACGATACACCAGAACAGTCACAGAGGGACATAGTACCGATACAGAACGTGACGACCTGCGGCTTTGTGCGCACAGGGAGCATTCATACGCCTCCGTAGCGTGGTTTCTGAGCCCCTCGGAGGCCTTTCGGTCACCCCGCCACCGCCACCGTGTGCTCCAGCGGCTCACCGGCCGCCCAGCGATTCAGCTGATCGCGCAACAGCCGTTTGGCGCGCGGCAGGAACGCGGACGAGGGGCCGCCGACGTGCGGGGTGATGAGCGTGCCGGGTGCGGACCACAGGGGGTGCCCCGGGGGCAACGGCTCGGGGTCCGTGACATCGAGCGCGGCCCGCAGCCGCCCCGACTCCAGTTCCGGCAGCAGCGACTTGGTGTCCACCACTCCCCCGCGTGCGACGTTGACCAGCAGCGCCCCGTCCTTCATCCGGGACAGGAAGCCGGCGCCCGCCAGGCCCTGGGTCTCCTCGGTGAGCGGGGTGCACAGGATCACCACGTCGGCGCGCGGCAGCAGTTCGGGGAGACGCGTGAACGCGTGCACCGGCCCGCGCGCGGCGTCGCGGGTGGTACGGGCCACGCGCAGCACATCCGCGACCTCGAAGGGCACGAGCCGCTCCTCGACGGCCGAACCGATCGCTCCGTAGCCGACGATGAGGACCGACTTGTCGGCGAGCGCCTCGTACAGGCCGGGCCGCCACTCCTCGGCGTCCTGTGCGCGCACGAACGTCGGGACCTGCCGCAGCGCGGCCAGGGTGAGGGTGAGGGCCAGTTCGGCGGTGGAGGCGTCGTGCACGCCGCGCGCGTTGCACAGCAGGGTGCCGGCGGGCAGGCGCGGAACGGCGGGGGCGACGTGGTCGATCCCGGCGGTGAGGGTCTGCACCACCCGCAGCCGTGGCATGTCCGCCAGCGGGCGTACGGCCACGACCGGGCCCTTCATGTACGGCACGACGTAGAAGCCGCAGCGGGCCGGGTCGGCGGGGAACTCCTCCTCGCCGTCCCAGAAGTGGTAGGTGAAGGCGTCGGGCAGCCCGTCGATCTGCGCGGGCGGAATGGGCAGCCACACGTCGGTGGCTTCGGAACTCGGTGCGGTGGCCATGGCCAGACCCTAATTCCTTGATTCCTTCGTCCGGAGCGGGCCGGGCTCGGACGGGGCTCCCCGGGACAGTCACCGGCAACCGTTAGTTTGGGTGGCGGCAGAGGGGAGTCGGCCAGGTGGAGTCCAGGACGATCGGTGCGGCAGCACTGGAAGTGGGTGCGGTCGGTCTCGGCTGCATGCCGATGACATGGGCGTACTCCACGTCGCAGCAGGACGGCGAGGAGTCCCTGCGCACGGTCCACGCCGCCCTCGACCGCGGCATGACGCTGCTCGACACCGCCGACATGTACGGGCCCTTCACCAATGAGCTGCTGGTCGGGCGGGCGCTCAAGAAGCGCCGCCACGAGGCGTTCGTCTCGACCAAGTGCGGGCTGCTGGTGGGCGAGCAGCACCTCGTCGCCAACGGCCGCCCCGGCTACGTGAAACGGGCCTGTGACGCGTCGCTGCGGCGGCTGCAGACCGAGGTGATCGACCTGTACCAGCTGCACCGCGCCGACCCCGAGGTGCCGGTCGAGGAGACCTGGGGCGCCATGGCCGAGCTGGTCACGGCGGGCAAGGTGCGCGCCCTGGGCTTCTGCGCGGTGGGCGCACGCGCCGACCACCGCGGCCGCGGCGCGGGTACGGGCTCGGGCATACACGAGGTGACGATCCGGCAGCTGGAGCGGGTGCAGCACGTCTTCCCGGTGAGCGGGGTGCAGGCCGAACTGTCGGTCTGGTCACGGGAGGCGCTGGAGACGCTGCTGCCGTGGTGCTCGGCGCACGGCGTCGGGCTGCTGGCCGCGATGCCGCTGGGCAACGGCTACTTGAGCGGGACGCTGACCACCGGCGGCGGATTCGAGCCGGACGACGTACGCGCCCGGCACCCGCGCTTCACGGCGGAGATGATGGCCGCCAACCAGCCGGTCGTGGCGGGTCTGCGCCGGGTCGCGCGGCGGCACGGCGCCGCGACGCCCGCCCAGGTGGCGCTGGCCTGGCTGCTGGCGCAGGGTCCGCAGGTGATTCCGGTTCCGGGCACCAAGAAGGAGCGGTGGGCGGCGGAGAACGGGGACGCGGCCGGACTGGTGCTGACGGCGGCGGACATGGCGGAGCTGGGCGCGCTGCCGCCCGCACTGGGCTCGTGGGAGTAGGCGCGTATCCGCGCTTACCCCCGAGCGGGGATACGGATGTGGTGTGCTGAGCGAACCGATCACAGTGTGACGGGAGTGCACACCACCGGGAGGCGCTGATCGTGCGTAGCCGTTATCTGCCGTCCGTACGTGCTGCCGCGGCCGGCTTCGCGGCCCTGGCACTGCCGGCCGTGCTTGTCACGGGCTGCTCGTCCGAGGATTCCGGAACACCGGAGAAGGAGCGCTCCCGCTCCGGCTCAGCCACGCCCTCGCCGGGCGAGGAGACCGGCCCGGCGGCACCCGCCAAAGGTTCCGTCACGGTGCAGCGCACGATCACGACCGGCCTCGAGGCTCCCTGGGGCCTGGCCCCGCTGCCGGGCGGCGACCTGCTGGTCTCCACCCGCGACAGCGGCAAGATCTTCCGGATCGACGGGCGCGACGGCAAGAAGACCGAACTCGGCACGGTGCCCGGCGTCTCGGCCAGCGGCGAGAGCGGCCTGCTGGGCATCGCGGTACCGCGTGACGACGCCAGGATGGTCTACGCCTATCTCACCACCGAGTCCGACAACCGCATCGTGCGGATGCTCTACGACGACAAGAAGCCGGCCGGTGATCAGCTCGGGGCCCCGGACACCGTCTTCAAGGGCATCCCCAAGGGGGAGGTCCACAACGGCGGCCGGATCGCCTTCGGCCCCGACAAGATGCTCTACGCGGGCACCGGCGAGTCGGGCGAGGGCGGACTCGCCCAGGACAAGGACTCGCTGGGCGGCAAGATCCTGCGTATGACACCGGACGGTGAGCCGCCGGGCCAGGGCAACCCGGAGTCCGACTCGGTCTTCTACTCCTACGGTCACCGCAACGTGCAGGGACTGGACTGGGACGACGACAAGCGGCTGTGGGCATCGGAGTTCGGGCAGAACACCTGGGACGAGCTGAATCTCATCCGGCCCGGCAAGAACTACGGCTGGCCGGAAGCCGAGGGCAAGGGCGGCAAAGCCGGGCTCGTCGACCCGGTCGAGCAGTGGAAGCCCGCCGACGCCTCGCCGAGCGGGCTGGCCGTGGCCAAGGGTTCGGTGTGGATGGCGGGCCTGCGCGGCGAGCGGTTGTGGCGGATCCCGCTGCGGGGTGCGAAGCCGGCCGCCGATCCGCAGGCGTTCCTCGAAGGCCGGTACGGACGGCTGCGCACGGTCGTCTCCGACGGCCGCGACGGGCTGTGGCTCGTCACGAACGAGACGGACACACGCGGCACCCCGGAAAAGGGCGACGACCGTATCCTGAAACTGAAGGTGACCTGAACCGAGGGACGGGGACGGGAGTCACGAATGGACATAGCGGGCAATATTTTCCTTCCCAGTCAGCAGCACGCTGAGCAGGAGCGGCACCGGCTGGAGCACACCTACATCGTCGACGGCAGCCACCAGCCGGGCTGCGGGCCGGTGGACTTCGGCTCGGGCAAGATCGTCATCGCTCTCCAGGAGCAGCACGCGGTGCTTCCGGCCCGGCCGAAGCTCGAGGAGGAGACGGACCCCGACGAGCCCGGCGGGGACGGCCCGCCGGACTGACGGGCTCCGGGATCTCGGAGGTCCGGGACCTCGGGATCTCAGCCGGCGGCGGCCGGTGCGTCCGTCTCCGGCAGCAGCCGGAGCCGGTGGGCCATGGCGGCCGCCTCGCCGCGCCCGGCCACTCCCAGCTTCGCCAGGATGTTGGAGACGTGCACGCTCGCGGTCTTGGGCGAGATGAAGAGCTGCTCAGCGATCTGCCGGTTGCTGCGCCCGGCGGCCACCAGGCCGAGCACGTCCCGCTCGCGCTGGGTGAGTCCGAAGGCGTCCGCCGTCGCGGCAGCCGCCAGGACCGGGCCGTTGCCCGGGCGACGGCCATCGCCGGCGCCGGCGGTGCCGGGCTGCGGCAGTCGCGCCCGCAGTGCCAGCTGCTCGATCTCCACCCGCAGCGGCGCCGCACCCAGCCGCACCGCCACCGCGTGTGCCGCGTCGAGCAGTTCGGCGGCCTGCTCGCGCCCCGTACGGGCCTCCGCACGGCCCGCGTCACCGTTGCCAGGACCGTTGCCGTTGCCGTTGCCGTTGCCGTTGGCAGGAGCCGCCGTCAGCAGCGTTTCCGCCCAGCGCTGCCGCACCTGCGCCAGCTGGTACGGGCGCTCCAGTGCCTCGAAGGCGACGGCCGCCTCCGCCCACGCCGCGGACGCCGCCCGCCCCTCCGCGCGGTCGAGTTCCGCACCGACCAGCAGCGCGTACGCCTGCCAGACCGGCGTGGGATGCGGGAGGCGCCGCGCCGCCGTGCGCAGTTCGCCGAGCAGCTCCGCCCGCCCGTCGTCGGCGGCGGGGAGACCACGCAACGCCGACTCGTGCACGGCCGCCGCGTGCAGCAGCGGCCACGCGTACCGGTGCGTGCCCGGCGGGAACTCGGCCTTGAGCGCCGCCCGCAGCTCCGCCCGCGCGCCCGCGAAGTCACCGCGTCCGGCGGCCAGTGCCAGCGTGCAGTGACGCAGCTGGACCGCTATGTGCGCGGGCGCCGCGCGCCGGGGCACCGCTTCGCCGGCATCCTGCAGTGCGGCCTGAGAAGCGGTCAGGTCGCCCCGGCCGAGCTGAAGGTGGGCCTTCATCAGGGCGGACCAGCTCCGGGTCTCCGCGGACCGGGCGCTGGCGCCGGCCTGCTCCGTGATCCGGGCGGCCTCCGACCACTCCCCCATGGCGTGCAGCGACTCGGCCTGGGTTCCCAGTGCGTAGGAGCGCACCTCCGGACGTCCGTGGGCGGCCGCCGACTCCGCCGCACGCGCCGCCACCGCGGCGGCCTCGGTGGAGCGGCCCATGGCCTCCAGCTCCACCGCGATGTTGACGTCGGCCCGTCCGACCACGCCGAACGCCCCGATCGCCAGGGCCTGTTCCCGTGCGCCTCGCATCTCGGCCAGGCCGTTCTCGACGTCGCCGGACTCCGCCGTCAGGATGCCGAGCGTGATGCGCGCCTGCAGCTCCAGCGGGGTGGCACCGACGACGCGCGCCAGCTCGACCGCCCGTACGGCGGTGGCCATCGCGTCGGCGCCCGGCCGGTGCGTCATCCCCCAGCCCGCGGCGCTGGTCAGCACGTCCGCGTGCACCGCCGAGGGCGGCAGGCCGCGTACCAGCTCCTGCGCCCGGCCGATCTCGTCCCAGCCGTCGCCGCGCCCCAGCGCCTCCACCAGCATCGAGCGCTTGACCCAGAACCACGCGGCGTGCAACGGGTCCTCGGTCTCGTCCAGCAGGTCCAGCGCGCGCTTGGTGAGTGCCAGGGCACGCTCGATCTCACCACCGGTCCGGGCGGCCACGACCGCCTCGGCAAGCAGATCCATGAAGCGCAGGGAGTCCCGCCCGGGGCTTCCCGCGCACCCCGGATAGACCTCGGCCTCGTCGATGGGCCGCAGCCGCGCCCATACGTCTTCCGGGACCTCCTGCCACAGCTCGATGGCGCGCTCCAGCAGCTGGTGCTGCTCCGCGAACGCGTGCCGCCGCCTTGCCTCGACCGCGGCGCTCAGCACCACGGGAAGCGCCTTGGCGGCATCCCGGCCGTGGTACCAGTAGTGCGCGAGCCGGGTCGTGCGCTGCTCCGCCCGTACGAGCGCCGGGCGGGCCTCCAGCGCCTCGGCATAGCGGCGGTTGAGCCGGGCGCCCTCGCCGGGCAGCAGGTCGTCGCTGACGGCCTCGCGCAGCAGGGCGTGCCGGAAGCGGTAGCCGTCGCCGTCGTCGGTGGGGAGCAGTACGTTCGCCCCGACGGCCGCGCGCAGTGCGTCCAGCAGCTCGTCGTGGGGGAGCCCGCACACTTCGGCGAGCAGCGCGTGTTCGACCGCGGAACCGCCCTCCGCGGCGATCCGCAGCACCTGCTGCGCGGGCTCCGGAAGTGCCTCGACGCGGACCAGCAGCAGGTCACGGAGCGAGTCGGATATGCCGCAGGTGGCGCAGTTGACGGTGAGTTCCTCGACGAAGAAGGGGTTGCCGTCGGAGCGTTCGAAGATGGTCTGTGCCAGCTCGGGCTCGGGCTCGCTCACGCCCTGGATGCCGGCGATCTGGGCGTGCACCTCGGCCTCGCTGAGCCGGGGCAGTTCGATGCGCCGCACGGTGCGCAGCCGGTCCAGCTCGGCGAGGAAGGGCCGCAGCGGGTGGCGGCGGTGGATGTCGTCGGCACGGTAGGACGCGAGCACGACGAGCCGCGAGGTCCCCACCGAGCGGAAGAGGTAGCCGAGCAGTTCCCGGGTGGAGCGGTCGGCCCAGTGCAGGTCCTCCAGGGCGAGCACGACCGTACGGCCGGTGGCCAGCCGTTCCAGCAGCTGCGCGGTCAGCTCGAAGAGCCGGGCGCGGCCGTCCTCCTCGTCGTGCCGCTCGACCCCTGTCCCACCTGTCCCACCTGTCCCACCGATGCGGCCGGGGCGACCGGAGCCGCCCGGCGACGGCGCGAGGTCGGGCAGCAGGCGCGCCAGCTCCGCTTCCCGGCCCGCCACCGCGGCGGCCAGTTCCGCGTCGCCCACCGCCCGGTGCAGGCCACGCAGCGCGGTGGCGAAGGGAGCGAACGGCAGTCCGTCCGCGCCGAGTTCGAGACAGCCGCCGACGGCGGTGGTCGCCCCGGCACTCCGGGCGGCGGACAGGAACTCCTCCAGCAGCCGGGTCTTGCCGACCCCGGCCTCGCCGCCCAGCAGCAACGCCTGCGGCTCGCCCGCGTCGGCGCGGGCGAGCGCATCGGTGAGTTGAGTCAGCTCGTCACGGCGGCCGACGAAGACGGGGCTGATGGCGGAATGGCTGGACACATCACCCAGCATGGCACTGGGGACCGACATCGCGGCAGGTGCTTTCCCCCACGGCATATCGCGAAAACCGACGGCGCGCTCAGGCGCGGGGCTCACGCGGCTCGGGAGAAGAGCCGTCGCGCCCACCGCACCGGGTGCTCGATGTCATCGAGGTGGAGGTGGCTGCGCTCGCTCGCCTCGCGGGCGCGGCGTTCGGCCGCGGCCTTCTGCCGCATTTCGGCGATGCGCAGGAACCCTGCCTCGTGGCCGTAGTAGTGCATCGTGGACTCCCCTGGTGGTGTGTGGAACGGCTTGTTGTACTGCGTCCACTGTCGTCTCCCAGGGGGGTCCCCACATCGGGCAGCTGCCCGGTCTTGCCTCCCGGCGGGGCCTTAGCCGCCGGATGCGACTGCCTAGTCCACCGGCTCGCGCACCCCAGGCCCGTCCCGGACACGGCTGAGCCGCCCGTCGCGGGTCCTCAGGACCCGTACCGCGGGCGGCTCGGCCGGTGGTCGCGTTATCGGTGGCCGGTGATCAGGAGGGCGGGGCGGGCGCTGCGGGAACCTTCGGCGCGCTCGCGAACAGGTCGAGATACATACCGCCCGCGACAAGAAGACCGAGCACACCGAGGATGACCCCGCCCAGTGCGACTCCCTTGACCCAGGAGCGGGTCTCGGCCTGCTTGGTGACCATCGCCAGCAGTGCGCCGCCGACGACGACCGCGAGCAGCGCGAACACGCCGTTGACGAGGGCGGTCGCGTGCCAGGGGGCGCCGTACAGGGCGTTGATCTGGTCGGCGCCACCGCCACCGCCGCCCTGCTGCTGCGCGCTGCTCTCGATCTGGCCGATGAGCTGCATGCGGTCGCGCAGCATCTCGCTGAGGGAGGTGCCGATGAGCGAGCTCAGCCCGAGCCCGGCGGTGACCACGGCGGCGGCGCCGGCGGCCCACCCGCGGCCGCCGCCGTTCAGGTACGCCTCCCGCTCCTCGGTCACGCTGACGAGGATGTCGTCGTCATCATCAGCGCCATCGGCGTCGGCGCCTGCCGGCCGCTCGTCCGCGTCCTTGTCCTGCTTCGGGACGGTGGCGGTGGTGACGGTCGTCGTCTTCTCGACGTCCGTCTTCTTGTCGGTCTTGACCGCGTCGTCGGTCCCGGCCCCCGTGCCGGTCTCTTCGGTCTGCTCAGTCTTGGTCGTGTCGGTAGCCATGGGGCGCCACCGTAGGGGCCTTTTCTGAGAGTCCCATGAGAGTTTCCGCGCGCGCTGCCGGCACCGTCCCGACGGCGCCCACCACCACCCGTTCCGGCACCGCGGCCGGCAGTGGTCCAGGGAGAGATTCCGGTACCGGTCCGGGTACGGGCTCCGGCTCGATGCTGATCCGCGGCAGTCCCCGGTCCAGCCAGCGCGGCAGCCACCAGTTGGCGCCGCCGAGCAGGTGCATGAGGGCCGGGACCAGCAGCGTACGCAGGACGAACGCGTCCAGGGCGACAGCCGCCGCGAGCCCGATGCCGAACATCGCGATGATCCGGTCACCGCTGAGCACGAACGCGCCGAAGACCGCGATCATGATCACAGCGGCGGAATTGATCACCCGGCCCGTCTCGGCGAGCCCGACCCGCACGGCCCGGCGGTTGTCACCGGTCAGCCGCCACTCCTCGTACATCCGGCTGACCAGGAAGACCTGGTAGTCCATCGAGAGCCCGAAGAGCACCGACACCATGATCACGGGGAGGAAGGGCTCGATGGGGCCGGGCCCGCCCAGGCCGAGCAGCCCGCTCCCCCAGCCCCACTGGAAGACCGCGACCACGACGCCCGAGGCGGCGGCGACCGCCAGCACGTTCATCAGCGCGGCCTTCAGCGGGATGCCGATGCTGCGGAACGCGATCAGCAGCAGCGCACACCCCAGCGCGACCACGACTCCCACGAAGAGCGGCAGTTTGCCCAGGATCACGGCGGCGAAGTCGTCGTACGCCGCGGTCAGTCCGCCGACCCGGACCTGGAGCCCGCTGGACTCGGTGGCCGGGGGCAGGACGTCGGTGCGCAGCCGCTCCACGAGCCGCGAGGTCCGTTCCGCCTGCGGCGCGCTGTCCGGTACGACGGTGATCACGCCCGTGGTGCCGCTGCCGTTCAGCTCGCCGCCGGAGACCCGGGCCACTCCCTCGACGCCGCGCAGCCGGTCGGGCAGCTCCTGGAAGGCGAGCTTCGCCGCGGCGCCGTCGATCTCGCCCACCAGCGTCAGCGGGCCGTTCGCGCCGGGTCCGAAGCCGTCCGCCAGCATGTCGTACGCCTGCCGGGTGGTGGCCTTCGCCGGGTCGTTGCCCTGGTCGGAGGTGCCCAGTTGGAGCCCGGTCACGGGCACCGCCAGCAGCACCATCGCCGCGGCGGCGAACCCGCCGAGCAGCCTGGGATGCCGGGACACGAAGGCCGACCAGCGCGCGGCCATACCGACGGGAGTCGCTTCCGCCCTCAGCTCCGGCGGCAGGTCGGGCCCCTCCCGCGCCAGCCATTGGCGCTCGCGCCGGCTCAGCGCCCGCATGCCGATCACGCCGAGCAGCGCCGGCAGCAGCGTCACCGAGGCGAGCACCGCGAGCACCACGGTGAGCGAGGCGGCGATCGCGACCCCGTTCAGGAAGCTGAGCCGCAGCACGAGCATGCCCAGCAGCGCGATGCACACCGTGACGCCGGCGAAGACCACCGCGCGTCCGGCCGAGCCGACGGCGCGGTGCGCCGCCTCCGCGACCGGCAGGCCCTCTTTGAGGCCTTGCCGGTGCCGGGTGACGATGAAGAGCGCGTAGTCGATGCCGACGCCGAGGCCGATCAGGGTGCCCAGCATCGGCGCGAAGTCGGCCACCGTCATCGCCTGGCTGAGCAGACCGATACCGAGCGTCGCGGTGCCCACGCTGACCAGCGCGGTGATGAGCGGCAGCAGCATCGCCGCGAGGGAGCCGAAGGCGAGCAGGAGCACGACCGTCGCCACGGCGACGCCGACCGCCTCGCTGAGGTGGCCGCCCTTCTCCTGCGTGAGGGCGATCCCGGCGCCGCCCAGTTCCACGTCCAGGCCGGGCACGTCGCCACCGGCGCGCTGCGCGGTCTCCACGACGGCCCGTACCTCGCCCTCGTCGAGATCCTCGACGGGCGCGTCGAAGGTCACCGTGGCGTAGGCCGTACGGCCGTCCCGGCTGATGCGCTCCGCCTGGTCGGTCCGGCCGTCGCCGCCGCCGTAGGGGCTGCTGACCGCGCGGACGCCCGGCAGTGTGCCGATGTCGTCCAGCGCCCGGGTCATCCGCTCCCTGACCTCGGGGTCCCGTACCCGGTCATGGACCGCTCCGCCGTCGCCGCCCGTACGCCACACGACCGTGTCGCTGTCACCGACCCGGCCGGGAAAGCCCTCGCTGATCAGTTCCTGGGCGCGGCCGGCCTCGGTGCCGGGCACGGCGTAGTCGTTGGAGTAGGCGGAGCCGGTCAGGCCCGCGGCGGTGCCGACACCCGCCAGGAGGGCGCCCCAGAGCAGTACGACGAGAAGACGGCGGCGCAGGCACCAGCGAGCGAGGGCGGTCATCTGCGCGTGGACCTCTTCCCGGGAGTGAGGGGACGCCGGTCTCCCGGGACGGGCAGTGCGGTGGTGCCGGGCGCGGGTGAGCAGGCTGCCACGGAGCTGTGGCGCGTGCTGGCCGCCTGCCCTGGCAGCGTGCCATCCATTGGAGATCCTTTGTCCGTTCTGTAGTGATGCCCACAAAGAAAGCGCAGGTCTGGCGTACCGGCGGGTCACCGTCCCCACGAATGGTATGAACCAGCCAAGCCTGTTATAGCCCACTAAAATGGGATGTACAGCACTTTGTGACGGGAGGGCGCCATGACATTCGTACAGCTCATCGACTGCAAGACCAGCAGGTACGACGACGTGAACCGACTCTTGGACACCTGGTCCGACGCGACGAAGGGTAAGCGGACGGCGACGCACGCGGTCGTGGGTCGGGACCGTTCGCAGGCCGGCCACCTGGTCGAGATCATCGAATTCCCCTCGTACGAGGAGGCGATGAAGAACTCCGCCCTCCCCGAGACCACCCGGATCTTCGAGGAGCTGGTCGCGCTCTGCGACGAGGCACCCTCCTTCACGGACCTCGACGTGGTGCGGGACGAGCAACTCAACAAGGCGGCGGCACGTCGCGTCTTCACGGAACTCGTCGGCCGGGACGACCCCGAAGGCTTCAACGAGCTGTTCGCGGCCGACTACCACCACGTCGACGTCGGCAACAAGGAAGCCGGGATCCGCGGCCCCGACGGCATGCGCGAGGAGGCTCTCGGATACCGCAAGGCCTTTCCGGACTTCGAGTTCACCATCGAGGACCAAGTGGCCGAGAACGACCGCGTGGTGACGCGGTGGAGCTGGGCGGGCACCAACACCGGAGAGATGCGGGGCATGGCGCCCTCCGGCAAGAAGGTCGAGATGGTCGGCACCACGACCTTCCGGTTCGAGAACGGCAAGATCAAGGAAGGCTGGTGGCACTGGGACGTGCTGGGCATGATGAGCCAGATCGGCGCGGTCGAAATGCGGGCGTAGGGGACATCCCCGGAA
>NZ_JBOHCV010000408.1:0-3430 GCF_050698815.1 Streptomyces sp. | reverse complement strand
TTCCTGACCGGATGAAGTTGAGATAGACCGCTCCGCTGGACCAGGACTGGAGGTCGGTGCGGGTGGCGCGGGCCCACTGTTTTCCGCGTTCGTCGTCGGCGGGGTCCTCCCACATGCCGAAGGGGTGAACGGCCCAGACCACATGGTCGGGCCCTACTTGCATGCCGCCGGTGCCTGAGACACGCGGTGATTATCACGCCGTGATAATCACCGCGCCCCGACAAGACCAAGCCGACCCCCGACGCTGGCACTACACCACCCACCCCACCCGCACAGCGCCGCACGCCGCCGTGTGGCTCGCCCACCGCCTCGACAAGGCGCCCAGCCCCTTCCGGCCCTTCAACCCGCTCCACCTCGACCGCATTACCGCAGTTGCCCAGACGACCGCCTACTGCGTCGAACGGGCTCTCGACATGGCACGCCGCTCCCGACCATCAGCGAACCCTGTCCCCACGGCCGCGGCACGCTCCGCATCGAAGGCGGAGACGGCAGACCGCCGTCCGTACGCTGCACTGCACCCCGCTGCGGCTGGGCCCGCCCCCCGACCCCGCCGCCGCATAAGCCCGCGCAGCAACGCCAGCCAACTACCGGTACATGCCGCACTGTTCTGAATGTCCCTGTTCCGTAACAGCCCACATGCTGTCGAACAGGACATACATATCCTGAACGCTCACCGGGGCCCATGAGGGGGCACCCGGCCCGAAAAACAAGGACACCCATATGCGCAGCCGCACCATCGCCAACACCGCCGCGGCCACCTCGCCGCAGCACTCGGCGTCACCCTCCTGCCCGCCCAGGCCCAGGCCGCCGGCTCCGTCCACCTGTACAAGATCTACTACGACAGTCCCGGCAGTGACCGCGGCAGCAACACGTCACTGAACGCCGAGTACGTGCAGGTCCGCAACACCACCAGTGCGCCGTTCCAGATGAAGGGCTACACGCTCCGGGACGCGTCCGGGCACAAGTACACGTTCCCCTCGTACAAGATCAGCGCGGGGAAGACGGTGAAGGTCCACACGGGCAAGGGGACCCAGTCCCCCGGCAACCTGTACCAGGGCTGCGCGGCGTACGTGTGGAACAACACCAGCGACAAGGCCAGCCTGTACACGGCTGCCGGGACACTGTGGGACTCCTGCTCGTACAACTCAAGCATCGCCAACTACAAGATGTGCTGAGGCAGGCCTGCGCCCCCGGTCGGGGCGCGGCGTGACGTGACGGAGCCCCCGCCAAGTTCGCTGACGCTGTTGGTTTATTCGGGGGTTCGCGTGACGTCGGCCTTTAAGACCCGGTTGTGGTCTTGAAGGCCGACGTTGTTGTGTGAGGTGGGTGTCGATGTCGATGCAGCCGAAGGAGCCGGTCGTGATCCCGGTGGAGACAGTCCGGGTGGCGCGGGCCGCGTTTCCGAAGGGGAGCCTGGCGATCCGGGTCCGGGACGAGCTGGGACCGATGTTCAGCGACGAGGAGTTCGCGGACCTGTTCCCTTCGCGGGGGAAACCTGCCTGGTCACCGGGCCGGTTGGCGCTCGTGCTGGTGTTGCAGTTCGTGGAGGGGCTCACCGACCGCCAGGCGGCGGAAGCGGTCCGCGCGAGGATCGACTTCAAGTACGCCCTGGGCCTGGACCTCGATGACCCCGGGTTCGACTTCTCGGTGCTCTCGGAGTTCCGGGACCGCTTGGTGGAGGCGGAGGCCGGGCGTCGGGTGCTGGACGGCATCCTGGCCGCGGCCGGGGGCAAGGGGCTGGTGAAGACCGCGGGCCGGGCAAGGACCGACTCCACGCATGTGCTGTCGTCGGCCCGGGAACTGTGCTGGTTGGAGCTGGTCGCGGAGACACTGCGGTCGGCGCTCAACGAGATCGCCCTGGCCGCCCCCGACTGGCTGCGAGCCGTCGCCGGGCCGGACTGGTTCCGGCACTACGCGACCAGAGCCGAGGACACCCGCTTCCCCAAGTCCCGCGCCAAGCGGGACGGGATGGGCCTGCGGATCGGGATGGACGGGACGCGGCTGCTGGAAGCCGTCTTCTCGCCCGGGGCACCCGGGGGACTACGGGCGCTGGAACGGGTGGAAACCCTGCGGCAGGTATGGGTCCAGTACTTCCACCAGGTGGAGGGCGAGGTGAGGCGCCGGGACCCAAAAGACCGGCCGCCGGGCGCGACGCGCCTGGTCACTCCGTATGACACCGAGGCACGCGGCAGCGTCAAGCGGGACACCTTATGGGACGGCTACAAGGTCCACCTCACCGAGACCTGCGAGCCGGACATCCCGAACCTGATCACGAACGTGGCCACCACCGTCGCGACCGTGCCCGACATCTCGATGACCGACACCGTCCACGCACAGCTCGCCGCAGCGGGCCGTCTGCCCGGCGAGCACCTGGTCGACGCCGGATACGTCGACGCGCATCTGCTCGTGAAGGCCCGCCGCGACCACGGCATCACGCTCACCGGACCGGTCGCCGGCGTCGTCAGCCACCAGATGGCCGCCAACAACGGGTTCACCGGCGACGACTTCACCATCGACTGGGACAATCAGCAGGTCACCTGTCCCGGCGGGAAGACGACCACTCGCTGGAACCCCGACCGCTCACCCGAAGGCACCCCGGTGGTCCGGGTCCGCTTCAACGGCGGGCAGTGCCGGCCCTGCCCGGTCCGCGAACAGTGCACCACTTCCAGCCTCGGCCGCCGCCTGACCCTGCGGCCCCGTGAAGAACACGAAGCCCTCCGCCAGGCCCGCGCCGACCAGGACACCGACACCTGGAAGGACCGCTACAAGACCCGCGCCGGCGTGGAGGGCACCATCTCCCAGGGCGTCCAACGCTGCGGCCTGCGCAGATCCCGCTACCGCGGCCTCGCGAAGACCAGCCTCCAGCACCAGCTCACCGGCGCCGCCATCAACCTCGCCCGCATCGACGCCCACCTCACCAGCACACCACGAGCCCGCACCCGCACCAGCCACTTCGCAGCACTCGGCCCCACCGAGCCAAAGCTCAGCAGGGCCGAGTAAAAGCCACCCCCGAATAAACCAACAGCGTCGCCGGTTCCGGCCGACGGGGGCCCACCCGCCACGTCTCCTTCGCCTGTCCGTCCGGGCGGTCCTTACCGCTTGCCGGAGCGAGCGGCCTTGGGCGTGACCAGACGGCTGCCACTCCAGTCCTTGCCCGCGTTGACAGTGCTGGTCTGGGCAAGCCCGGCGGTCTGTGCCGCCTCGCCGATCTCGCTCGGCTCGACGTAGCCGTCACGGCCCGTCTTGGGCGTCATCAGCCAGACCGGAGAACCCGCGTCGATCATCGTGGTGGCGTCCACCAGCGCGTCCGTCAGGTCGCCGTCCTCCTCGCGGAACCACAGCATCACGGCATCGGCCACGTCGTCATGGTCCTCGTCGACGAGCTCCGTACCCGTGATGGCCTCGATTCCCTCACGGAGTGCCTGCTCGG
>NZ_JBOHCV010000407.1:0-7142 GCF_050698815.1 Streptomyces sp. | reverse complement strand
GGCGTTGTGCGCCCCCGCGCGGCGTTGTCGGTTGTGTTGAACGGGGCGGTTGCCCGGCTCAGTCCTTGAAGGTTCCGGTCTTGACGGGCACGTGCTTGCCCTTCTTGACCTCGTACAGCGAGAGCTGCTTGTTGGTGGTGTCGCCGTACTCGTCGAAGCCGACCTCACCGCTGACGCCGGAGAACTTCACGTCCTGCATGGCCTCGGTGACCTGCTCGCGGGCGTCGTTCACGTCCTCGGGCAGCTTGCCGTCGTTCTTCTCGACCACGGCCTTGACCGCCTGGATGATCGCCCAGGTGGCGTCGTAGGCGTAGCCGCCGTACGCCTCGTAGGCGTCCTTGTAGCCCGCCTCCTCGTAGGCCTTCGTGAACGCCTTGGCGCTGTCGAGGGTCTCCAGGGGGGCACCGACGGAGGAGGCGATGTCGCCTTCGGAGTTCTTCTTGGCCAGCTTCACGTACTCGGCGCTGAAGAGGGCGTCACCGCCGACGACCGGTCCCTTGAGCCCGGCCTGCTTGGCCTGGTCGGCCAGCGGGGCGCCGGCCGGGTACTCGCCGCCGTAGTAGACGAAGTCGGGCTTGGCCTTGGCGACCTTGTTGGCCACCGCGGTGAAGTCCTTCTCCTTGGGGTCGACGTGGTCGGTGCCGACCACCTTGCCGCCCAGCTTGGTGAACTCCTCCTTGAAGGTGGCGGCGAGGCCCTTGCCGTAGGTCTTCTTGTCGTCGATGACGTAGACCTTCTTGAGCTTCTTCTCGTTGTACATGTACTGCGCCGCGTACGGGCCCTGGATGGCGTCCGTGGTGGAGGTGCGGAAGTACGTGTCGAAGGGGCGTTCCTTCTTGCCGCTGCGCCAGTCGGTGCCCTGGGTGAGCTCGGGCGCGGTGTTGGCGGGCGAGACCTCGACCATCTTGGCCTTGCCGAACACCTTCTGCATCGACTGGCCGACGTTGGAGTTCAGCGGGCCGACGGCGCCGATGACCTTCTGGTCGGCCACGAACTTGGTGGCGTTCTGCTGGCCGCCGGAGGGCTGTGCGGCGTCGTCCTGCGCGTCCAGTTTGAAGGTGACGCCGTCGACGGTCTTCTTCTTGTTGGCCGTCTTGATGGCGAGGTCCGCGGAGTTCTTGATGCCCTGGCCGAGCGCGGACAGGTCACCGGAGAGCGGGGCGTCGAGGCCGATGGTGACTGTTTTGCTGTCACCACTCTTGCTGCCTCCGCCGTCGTCACCGCGTGAACCACACGCCGACAGCGTGAGAGATCCCGCGGCGACCGCGGTGGTGAGGATGAGCATGGAACGGTGGTGGCGCACGATCAGTCCTTTCCCCTTGGCTCGGCCTTCGGAGATGAAGGGCCGGGTCGCGCGCCGGGCCGTACTGGGGGTGGTACCTATCGGTGCTCGCTCGCACGCCCGGCTGCGCGGTGACTGGCCGTGACTCTATGGCCGAGGGCTGACGGTGGGCAGAGGTGCCGACAAGGTGTGACGTTCTTGTTATTCGCGCCCTACCGGGCCGTGTCCGTCGGAGGGCCGTGCGGAAGATCCGCTCCGGGGCGCCGATGTACCGGACACGTTTCGGGGAGATGAACCAGCAGATGGATCAGGGATTGGAGGAACGGGCGGCGCGGGCGGGCTCGCAGAGCGTCCGGAATGCGTGCGTGAGCGCGCGGGCGTAGCGCTCGCCGGGGATCACACTGAGGTCCTGCCGCGCCCGCGTATTACGCAGGGTGACATCCAGGAACGGTGACCGGGCCCGGAGTGGGACGTCGTCGCAGTCGGTGACTCTGGCCCGGAGGATGAGCTTCCGTGGGCTGCCGGGGGCGACGTCGACCGGGGCCCGATGGGCGAGCTGGAGATCGACCGCCTCGTAGCCCTGAGTGACGCCCAGCACCTCAAGCGGTGACGCGGCAGCGGCCTGCAGTTCGACGGTGAAGGTGCGGCGCTCGGGGTCCCCGGGGGTCAGCTGGGTGAAGGTGATCCGGGCGGCCTGTGCGGGGTAGGGCACCGGCTTCGCCGCCGGCTCGGCGGCTGGTGGCCGCGGGTGGGCCTCGTGCGACCGAGCGGTGAGCGCATAGCCGGTGCCGGCGGCCAGCAGGGCGAGGCCGGCTGCGGCCAGGCCGGCGCGGCGCACCCGGCGCGGGAGCGCGGACCAGCGCTCGTGGATCCCCGGCCGCTCGCGCCCCGAGGCCAGCACCTCCGGCCCGCCGCCCGTGTCGTCCCTCTCGCCCATGTCCCCCATGACCGGGAAAGCTAGCGGCCCTCGGGCCGCGGGACCAGACCCCGCCAGGGCCGCGGCTAGGGCCGCCGCGGCTGGGGCTCGGCGTCGCGCAGCAGGCAGGTCAGCCGGGCTGTGCACACGCGCTTGCCGGCCTCGTCGGTGATGACGGTCTCGTACGTCGCGGTGGAGCGCCCCCGGTGTACGGGTGCGGCCGTCCCGGTGACCAGGCCGGAGCGGAGTCCGCGGTGGTGGGTGCAGTTGAGGTCGACGCCGACGGCGAATCTTCCCGGCCCGGCGTGCAGCATGGCGCCGACCGAGCCGAGGGTTTCGGCGAGTACGGCCGAGGCGCCGCCGTGCAGCAGCCCGTACGGCTGCGTGTTGCCCTCGACGGGGAGTGTGCCGATGACCATCTCGGGAGCGGCCTCGGTGATCTGCAGGCCCATGCGGTCGCCGAGGTGCCCGGCGGAGAACAGGCTGGGCAGGTCGATCCCGGATCCCGACCACTGGTCGAGAACCTCCTGCGGGAACTTGGTCGTCGATCGCTCGCCCATGGGCCGCGGCTCCGATCACCGTGGTGGGTTGGTGTTGTCCGCACTGTCCTATCAGCCCGCTGAGCGCGCGCTCAGGCCGGGGTGACGCGGACCACCAGGGATTTGCCGGCCGGGGTGTTGCTCGTGTCGGCCGTGGCGTCGAGAGGGACCAGGACATTGGTCTCGGGGAAGTAGGCCGCCGCGCAGCCGCGCGCGGTCGGGTAGTGCACGACGCGGAAGCCGCGGGCGGTGCGCTCGGTCCCGTCCCTCCACTCGCTGGTCAGATCGGCGTACGTGCCGTCCGCGAGGCCCAGCCCGTCGGCGTCCTCGGGGTTGACGAGGACGACACGGCGGCCGTTGCTGATGCCGCGGTAGCGGTCGTCGAGGCCGTAGATCGTGGTGTTGTACTGGTCGTGTGAGCGGAGGGTCTGCAGCAGCAGCCGTCCCTCCGGCAGCCGGGGCCAGCTGACGGGGGCGGCGGTGAAGTTGGCCCTGCCGGTGGCGGTGGGGAAGCGCCGCTCGTCGCGCGGGGCGTGCGGCAGCGTGAAGCCCCCGGGCCGCGCCACCCGGGTGTTGAAGTCCTCGAAGCCGGGGATGACGCGGGCGATGCGGTCCCGGACGGTCGCGTAGTCCTTCTCGAAGTCTTCCCAGGGCGTACGTGAGGCGTCGCCCAGGACGCGCCGGGCCAGCCGGCTGACGATCGCGGGCTCGGACAGCAGGTGCGGACTCGCCGGGTCCAGCCGGCCGCGGGAGGCGTGCACCATGCCCATGGAGTCCTCGACGGTCACGAACTGTTCGCCGCCACCCTGGAGGTCCCGCTCGGTGCGCCCCAGGGTGGGCAGGATCAGCGCGCGGGCGCCGGTGACACAGTGCGAGCGGTTGAGCTTGGTCGAGACGTGCACCGTCAGCCGGGCGCGGCGCATCGCGGCCTCGGTGACGGCCGTGTCGGGGGAGGCGGCCACGAAGTTGCCGCCCATCGCGACGAAGACCTTGGCCCGGCCGTCCCGGAGGGCGTGGATCGCCCGTACGACGTCCAGACCGTGCTCGCGGGGCGCCGTGATCCCGAACTCCCGCTCCAGCGCGTCGAGGAAGTCGGGCCGGGGCCGCTCGTAGATGCCCATGGTGCGGTCGCCCTGGACGTTGCTGTGGCCGCGCACGGGGCACACTCCCGCGCCGGACCGCCCGATGTTTCCGCGCAGCAGCAGGAAGTTGACGACCTCGCGGATGGTGGGCACCGCGTGCTTGTGCTGGGTGAGGCCCATCGCCCAGCACACGACGGTACGGCGGGAGGCGAGCACCATCTCCAGGGCCTGCTCGATCTCCGTACGGTCCAGGCCGGTGGCCGTCAGCGTCCCGTCCCAGTCGGCGGCGCGGGCGGCCTCGGCGAACTCCTCGTACCCGTGGGTGTACTCGGCGACGAACTCCTCGTCGACGGCGCCCCCGCCCGGGTCGCCCGCCGCCGCTTCCAGGATCAGGTGGTTGAGTGCGCGGAAGAGCGCCTGGTCACCGCCGAGGCGGATCTGCAGGAAGAGGTCGGTCAGGGCGGTGCCGCCCCCGGCCAGGCCGCGCGCCGTCTGCGGGTTCTTGAACCGCGTCATGCCCGCCTCCGGCAGCGGGTTCACCGTGATGATCTTCGCGCCGCCGGCCTTGGCCTTCTCCAGCGCGGAGAGCATCCGCGGGTGGTTCGTGCCCGGGTTCTGGCCGGCGACGATGATCAGGTCGGCCTGGTGCAGATCCTCCAGGAGGACGCTGCCCTTGCCGACCCCGAGCGTCTCGGTCAGCGCCTCACCCGAGGACTCGTGGCACATGTTGGAGCAGTCGGGGAGGTTGTTGGTGCCGAACTCACGGGCGAAGAGCTGGTAGAGGAACGCGGCCTCGTTGCTGGTCCGCCCGGAGGTGTAGAAGACCGCCTCGTCGGGGGAGCCGAGTGCGCCCAGCTCCTCGGCGATGATGTCGAAGGCACGCTCCCAGGGGACCGGTTCGTAGGTCTCCGCGCCCGCCGCGAGATACATGGGCTGGGTCAGCCGGCCCTGCTGCCCCAGCCAGTACCCGGAGCGCGTCGCCAGGTCCGCCACGGGGTGCGCGGCGAAGAAGTCGGGGGTGACGCGGCGCAGCGTCGCCTCCTCGGCCACGGCCTTCGCGCCGTTCTCGCAGAACTCGGCGGTGTGCCGCTTGTCCGGCTCGGGCCAGGCGCAGCCTGGGCAGTCGAAGCCGTCCTTCTGGTTGACGCGGAGCAGGGTGAGCGCGGTCCGCCGCACTCCCATCTGCCGCTGGGCGTCCCGCAACGACCGCGTCACCGCCGTCGTTCCGGCCGCGGAGTCCTGTGGCGCGGAGATGTCCGGTGCGTCCTGGACGGGGTCGTGAGCAGGAGGTTTACGCATACTGCCGATACTGCCACGTGCGGGTGCTCGCGCACCGCGATGTCAGTGAGCCGTGGGAGGATCGGGGACGTGGCTAAGAAGGCATCGAAAGAGACCGGACCGCGCCTGCTCCTGATGGACGGGCACTCCCTCGCCTACCGCGCGTTCTTCGCGCTGCCCGCGGAGAATTTCTCCACCACGACGGGCCAGACGACGAACGCGATCTACGGCTTCACCTCGATGCTGTCGAACACCCTGCGTGACGAGGCTCCCACGCACTTCGCCGTCGCCTTCGACGTCTCGCGCAAGACCTGGCGCTCGGAGGAGTTCGCGGAGTACAAGGCGAACCGTTCCAAGGCGCCCGACGAGTTCAAGGGACAGGTGGAGCTGATCGGGGAGCTGCTGGACGCGATGCGGGTGCGGCGCTTCGCCGTGGAGGGCTTCGAGGCGGACGACGTCATCGCGACGCTTGCCACTCAGGCGGCGGCCGAGGGCTTCAAGGTCTCGATCGTCACCGGCGACCGCGATGCCTTCCAGCTGGTCAGCGATGACGTCACGGTGCTCTACCCCACCAAGGGCGTCTCCGAGCTGACCCGCTTCACCCCCGATAAGGTCCAGGAGAAGTACGGCCTGACGCCCGCCCAGTACCCCGACTACGCGGCGCTGCGCGGTGACCCCTCCGACAATCTCCCCGGCATCCCCGGTGTCGGGGAGAAGACCGCCGCGAAGTGGATCCAGCAGTTCGGTTCGTTCGCCGAGCTGGCCGCGCGCGCGGACGAGGTGAAGGGAAAGGCCGGGCAGAACCTCCGCGACCACCTGGAGGCGGTCACCCTCAACCGTCACCTCACCGAGCTCGTCCGGGACGTCGAGCTGTCCTGCGGTCCCGCGGAGCTGGAGCGCGTCGCCTACGACCGGGACACCCTAGGCGTCGTGCTGGACGCGCTGGAGTTCCGCCACCAGAACTTCCGCGAGCGGCTGTTCGCCGCGGACCCGGGCGGTCAGGAGGAGGAAACGGCCGCGCCGGCCGAAGGCATCGGCGTCGACGGCACGGTGCTGGGCGCGGGCGAGCTGGCCCCGTGGCTGGCGGAGCACGCGGGCGGCACGCTCGGCCTGGCCACGGTCGGCGCGTGGAAGCTGGGCGCGGGCAGCGTCAGCGAGATCGCCCTGGCCACGGCCGGCGGCCCGGCGTCCTGGTTCGACCCGGCGCGGCTGGACGCGGCCGACGAGCAGGCGTTCGCCGCCTGGACCGCCGACGCCGGCCGGCTCAAGGTCGTCCACGACGCCAAAGCGGTCACCCGGGTCTTCGCCGAGCAGGGCTGGAGCATGGCGGGCGTCACCATGGACACCGCACTCGGCGCCTACCTCGACAAGCCGGGCCGCCGTTCCTTCGCCATGGACGCGCTGTCGGTGGAGTATCTGGGCCGCGAGCTGGGCCCCGCCGCCGACGACGGCGGGCAGCTCGCCTTCGGCGTGGACGAACAGGCCGAGGCGCAGGCGCTGATGGTGCAGGCCCGTACGATCCTCGACCTGGGCGAGGTGCTCGAGGAGAGGCTGGCGCAGGTCGGCGCGGCGGAGCTGCTGCGCGACCTGGAGCTGCCGACCTCCGCGCTGTTGGCCCGGATGGAGCGTTCCGGCATCTGCGCCGACCGCGAGTGGCTGACCGGGCTGGAGCAGCAGTTCGCGGACGCCGCGCAGCAGGCGGTGACCGAGGCGCACGCCGCGGTCGGGCACGAGTTCAACCTCGGTTCGCCCAAGCAGCTGCAGGAAGTGCTCTTCGGGGAGCTGGGGCTGCCCAAGACGAAGAAGACCAAGACGGGCTGGACCACGGACGCCGACGCACTCGGCTGGCTGGCGACCCAGACCGAGCACGAACTGCCGGTGCTGATGCTGCGTTACCGCGAACAGCAGAAGCTGCGCACCACGGTCGAGGGCCTGATCAAGACGATCGCCGGGGACGGCCGTATCCACACCACTTTCAGCCAGACCGTCGCCGCGACGGGCCGCCTCTCCTCCACCGAACCGAACCTGCAGAACGTGCCCGTCCG
>NZ_JBOHCV010000406.1:0-3712 GCF_050698815.1 Streptomyces sp. | reverse complement strand
ATCGTGGAGTGGGCGGCCGTCGCACTGCTGCTCGCGGGCTCCGTCATCGGGTCGCTGATTCCGCTCGCCATCGGCTGGCTGGCTGCCTGGTGGGCGCCGCGGCTGAGCCGTAACGAGGCCAAGTGGTCGGCAGTGGGCATGCCCGCGCTGGTGGCGGCCGGCGGGGTGGTCTGGCTGTGGGGGCGGACCGTCGGGCGGTGGGGCGAGCCCATCGCGGAGGGCGGGGACGAGCTGCGGCAGGCGCTGACCGAGGCCGGACCGGTGCTGCTGCGGGTCGCGGCGGTGGCCAGCGCCCTCTTCCTCGTCTGGCGCGCGCGGCGCCCTCGCATCCAGCCCTGACGGCGGGCCGGGCCCCATCCCGGGCCTGGCGGCCCGTTGCCCCACTCCCGGGGCCTGGGGCCGGAGAGCCCGCTCTCCCGAGGGCCTGCGGCCCCGGGCACCTGTCTCCCGGGCCGGAGCCCCGGGAGACCCCATCCCGGCCCGCAGATCCATGCCGCCAGAACCCCCGCGCGTGGACGCTCGGTTACGGGAAGATGACGTCCGCGTCAGCCTTGTCGATCTTTTCAGTGCAGGGCGCGCGGCAAGACAGAATGGCCGGTATGGCACCACACGCTCCCACCGTCGGCTTCGACCTCGACATGACGCTGATCGACTCACGCCCCGGCATCCGGGCGGCCTACGAGGCGCTGTCCGCCGAGACCGGTACGTACATCGACGCAGACCTCGCCATCACCCGCCTCGGCCCGCCCCTGGAGCAGGAGTTGGCTCATTGGTTCCCCGACGAGCGGATCGCGGAGGCGGGCGAGCGCTACCGCGAGCTGTACCCGGCGTACGCGATCGAGCCGGCCCGTGCCATGCCGGGCGCCCGCGAAGCCGTCGACCTGGTACGGGCGGCGGGCGGCCGGGCCGTCGTCGTCACCGCCAAGCACGAGCCGAACGCGAAGCTGCACCTGGACCGCCTCGGCATCCAACCGGACGCGGTGGTCGGCTGGTTGTGGGCGGAAGCCAAGGGTGAGGCGCTGCGCGAGTACGGCGCCGGCGTCTACGTCGGCGACCACACCGGCGACGTACGGGGCGCGAAGACGGCCGGGGCGCTGTCGGTCGCGGTGCCGACGGGACCGTGCGACGCGGCGGAGCTGCGCGCCGCCGGCGCCGATGTCGTGCTGGAAGACGGCCTCATCGGCTTCCCCGCCTGGTTCGCCCGCTACCGCCGCTGACGAGCCGACCGTACGAAGCCCGCGGCGGCCAGCACGAACCCCACGGCCATCAGCATGCAGACGAAGTAGGCCGGCGCCGGGAACGGCTCCGTGCCCAGGAAGAGCGGGGCCACGGTGACCACGGTGGCCAGTGCGCCGACGAGGAAGACGATGCCGCCGATCCGTACCAGAAGATCACCGGCGTGGGACGTTTCAGTGTTCACGTGGCCAGGGTAGATCGGTGGACAGCTGTACGGAGGAACCGCTCGGCGACATCTTGTCACCGGGCACCGGGGGATTAGCCTTGGTGGTGAGCGGGTCGATCGGGCCCGCTCAAACTGCTCTGCGAAGCCAGTTCGCGCAGCATTCGTGACGCAGCCGAGGCTGCCCGGACAGTACGAGGACGAGGACAGACGTGCCTACCGGCAAGGTCAAGTGGTTCAACAGCGAGAAGGGCTTCGGCTTTCTCTCCCGCGACGACGGCGGTGACGTCTTCGTGCACTCCTCCGTGTTGCCCAGCGGGGTGGAGGCGCTGAAGCCCGGCCAGAAGGTCGAGTTCGGCGTCGTCGCCGGGCAGCGCGGTGACCAGGCCCTTTCGGTGAACGTACTGGACCCGGCCCCCTCTGTCTCGGCGGCGCAGCGGCGCAAGCCCGACGAACTGGCGTCGATCGTCCAGGACCTCAGCACGATGCTCGACGGTGTCGCGCAGGGGCTGGAGCGCGGCAGGTACCCGGAGAAGCAGCACGGCCACAAGATCGCCGGCCTGCTGCGCGCGGTCGCCGACCAGCTCGACGTCTAGGACCGTCCAGCACCGTCCAGTCCGTGTCCGCCCCGTCCGTCGCGCCGCTCAGGGGAAGGCCAGCGCGTCCCCTGCCAGCGGCGGCACCAGGCCTTCGGCGGCGGCCCGGGTCAGCAGCCCGCGTACCGCCGCGTAGCCGTCGGCGCCCAGGTCCGCGGTGAACTCGTTGACGTAGAGCCCGATGTGCTGGTCGGCGACGGCGGGGTCCATCTCCTGCGCGTGCTCGCGTACGTACGGGCGGGACGCCTCCGGGTCCTCCCACGCCATCCGCACCGACGCCCGCGTCGCCGCCGCCAGTTCGTGCAGCGTCTGAGCGCCCAGCGTGCGTCGCGCGATGATGGCGCCGAGCGGGATCGGCAGCCCGGTCGTGATCTCCCAGTGCTCGCCCATGTCGGCGACGCGGTGCAGCCCGTACTCCTGGTAGGTGAAGCGCGCCTCGTGGATGACCAGTCCGGCGTCCACCCTGCCGTCCCGCACGGCCGGCATGATCTCGTGGAAGGGCAGCACGACCACCTCGCCGACCCCGCCCGGCACTTCGTCGGCCGCCCACAGCCGAAAGAGCAGATACGCGGTCGACCGCTCGCTGGGCACGGCGACCGTCCGGCCGCCGAGTGCGGCTCCGGACACGGGTTCGCGGGTCAGCACCAGCGGCCCGCAGCCGCGTCCGAGTGCACCGCCGCAGGGCAGCAGCGCGTAGTCCTCCAGCACCCAGGGCAGCACGGCGTAGGAGACCTTCAGCACGTCGAGTTCGGCGCGCTCCGCCATGCCGTTGGTGACGTCGATGTCGGCGAAGGTGACATCGATCGGGGGCGCTTGCGGTACGCGGCCGTGTGCCCAGGCGTCGAAGACGAAGGTGTCGTTGGGGCACGGCGAGTAGGCGAACCGCAGTGGGCTGCCCGGCCGGTCTGTGCGGTCTGCGCCGTCTGCGCCGCCGGTGCCGTCAGTGCCGTCGTTGGTCATGGGCGCCATGCTCGCAGTACGGGCAGCAGGGCGGCGCAGCTGCCCCCGAGCGCGGCCAGCGCCTCCGGGATCCGCCAGGCGGCACGGTCGCGGGGCCCCACCGGGTTGGAGACGGTACGGATCTCCAGCACCGGCACTCCGTGCGCGCTCGCCGCCTCCGCGACCCCGAACCCCTCCATCGCCTCGGCCACCGCCCCGGGATGCCGCGCCGCCAGCTCCCCGGCCCGCTCGGCCGTCCCAGTCACCGTCGAGACGGTGAGCACGGGCCCGGTCACCGCGCCCGTCGCCTCGGCGGCGGCCTTGACGAGCCCGTCCGGGGGGCGGTGTTCGACGGTGCCGAATCCCAGCTCGGTCACGGAGGCGAAGCCGGTGGGGGTCACCGCTCCGAGGTCCGCGGCGACGATCGACGTCGCGAGGACGGTCGCGCCGAGTCCGCAGGGCGGGAAGCCGCCGGCGATGCCCGCCGAGATGACGAGGCCGAAGGGTTCACCGGCGGCAGCGGCGACCGTGAGCGCCGTCGCCGTACCCGCTGCCGCGGCGGCGGGACCGACCCCGGCGGCGACCGTCTCGATCATCGGGGCCTGCCCGGGCGCCTGCCCGGACTCCGGCGGCGGCGCGTGCCCGCCCGGCAGCGCGGCGGTCACCGCGTCGCGTTCCGCCGCCACCGCGGTCACGATCAGCACGCGCAACGTCGCCTGGCTCATGGCGCGCAGGCTACCGGGCGCGCGGGTCGCGGCGCCGGGGCCAGGCGGCGCAG
>NZ_JBOHCV010000405.1:0-1546 GCF_050698815.1 Streptomyces sp. | reverse complement strand
GACCTGGCCCACCTCGCGCCCGCGGGCACCTCGCCGGAGCAGGCCGCCGACACCTTCCACGCCGACGGCGCGCGGCTCGTCGTCATCACCCTCGGCGCGGACGGCGTCTTCGCCTCCCTCGACGGGGAGCGGCTGCGCGCGGCCGCGCCGCCGGTGCCGGTCGTCGACTCGGTCGGCGCGGGCGATTCCTTCATGGCGGGCTTCCTGCACTCCCTGCACAGCGCGGGCGCGCTGGGCGGCCGGCTCGACGCGCTCCGCGGCGATCAGGTCGCCGACGCCCTCGCCTTCGGCGTCCGCGTCGCCGCCGCGGTCTGCGCCGTACGTGGCGCGAACCCGCCGTGGCGGAGCGAGCTGACCGGGTTCTAGCGTTCAAAGCGCTCCGAACGCCGCACCCCGGTCAGCGCTCAGCCACCGCCCAGCCGGGAGGCACAGAACGACGGCGGCGGCTGGTCGGTCACGGTGTGAGGTGAGGCGGAGGCGGCAGATACGTTAAGGAGGTGCAAGCAGCAGACGAAACTCCAGAACGCTCGAGTGAGCGGTTCCGCAGAGCGCGGGTCATGTACCGGAACGTCCGCAAACGCAAGATGGCGTGGCTGCTGCTCAAGGACACCGTCAACTCCTGCATCGAGTACCGGGTGCTCGGTCTCGCGGCGGAGGCGGCGTTCTTCACCCTGATCTCCATCCCGCCGCTGCTGCTGGGCCTGATCGGGATGCTGGGCTATCTCGACCACTGGATCGGCACCGACACCATCGACTCGATCCGGCAGAACTTCCTGGACGCCTCTGCCGCCGTGCTCTCCGACCGCGGCGTCGACGAGCTGGCGCGCCCCCTCATCGACGACGTCATCCGCGGCGGCCGGCCCGACGTCATCTCGCTGGGCTTCGCCCTCGCCCTGTGGTCCGGGTCGCGCGCGGTGAACGTCTTCATCGACACCATCACCGTGATGTACGGGCTCGACGGCCAACGCGGCATCGTCAAGACCCGGCTGGTGGCCTTCCTGCTCTACCTCGTCGCGCTGCTCATCGGCGCGGTCGTCCTCCCGCTGATGGTCGCCGGCCCGGACGCCTTCCTGCGGCTCGTTCCGCAGACGGAGTGGCTTGTCACGATCTTCTACTGGCCGGTCGTGCTGCTGCTGTCCATCGCCTTCCTCACCACGCTCTACCACGTGTCGGTGCCGGTGCGTTCGCCCTGGGTGGAGGACATCCCCGGGGCGCTGGTCGCCCTGGTGATGTGGGTGGTGGGCAGCGCGTTGCTGCGGCTCTATCTGACCAGCACCGTCGAGGGCCCCACCATCTACGGCTCACTCGCCGCTCCGGTCGCCGTGCTGCTGTGGATCGGCATCTCCGCCTTCGCGGTCCTGGTCGGCGCGGCCGTGAACGCCGCCATCGACCGTGTGTGGCCGTCCGTGGCGACGGCCGCCGCCCGCCGCATCAACGAGCGGGCCCGCGAGGAGGCGGCCGCCGAGGTCGTCGCCGCGGCGGCGGCCCGCCGCGCCATGCGGGGTGCGGAGAGCACCGGCGGCGAGGACGCGCCGGACCCGCCCGC
>NZ_JBOHCV010000404.1:0-4983 GCF_050698815.1 Streptomyces sp. | reverse complement strand
CCGACTCCTCGGCAACCCCGAAGCACCCCCGAAAGGCCTGATCGATGCTGGACGCCGCGCTCAGCGCTCTGGGCAATCTCTTCGCCCTGTCGAACCTGATATTCCTGCTGCTGGGTGTCGGCTCCGGCCTGGTCGTCGGCATGATTCCCGGTCTCGGCGGGACGGGGGCGGTAGCCATGCTGCTGCCGTTCGTCTACGCGCTGGAGCCGACGCAGGCACTCGCCCTCATCATCGGGGCCGTCGCCGTCGTCCACACCTCCGACACGATCGCCTCCGTGCTGCTGGGCATACCCGGATCCGCTTCTGCCAGTGTGCTGCTGCTCGACGGGCACCAGATGGCACAGAAGGGGCAGGGCGCACGCGCGCTGTCGATCGCGTTCATGTCCTCGATGATCGGCGGGCTGCTCGGCGCTCTCGGACTGACGCTGTCGATACCCGTGGCACGTCCGCTGGTTCTCAGCTTCGGAGCACCTGAGCTCTTCATGCTGACCTTGCTCGGCGTATCGCTGACCGCGGTGCTCTCGCGGGGCAACATGCTCAAGGGGCTGCTCGCGGGAGCGTTCGGGCTCCTGCTCGGAGGAATCGGCGCGGCCCCGGCGGCGGCCGACTACCGGTTCACCTTCGGTTCCTTGTTCCTCTCCGAGGGGCTGGACCTGGTAGCGGTAGCACTGGGCATATTCGGTATCGCCGAGATCGTCACGCTGGTCGGAACCCGCTCCAGCGTCGCCACCGGCTCAGGACTGGGCAGCGGCTGGCGCACCGGGCTCCGCGACGTGCTGCACCACTGGCGCCATGTCATACGCGGCGCCCTCGTCGGGATGTGGGCCGGGGTCCTGCCCGGACTCGGTGCCACCGCGGGCACCTGGATGGCGTACGGCCAGGCACGGGCAACCACCCGCAAGGACTCCAAGAAGACATTCGGCAAGGGAGACCCCCGGGGGATCATCGCGCCGGAGAGCGCCAACAACTCCGTCGAGGCCGGCGACCTCATTCCCACACTGCTCTTCGGGATCCCAGGCGGTGCCCCGGCGGCTCTGCTGCTGGGCGCGCTCCTCTCCTTCGGTATCGAGCCCGGACCACGGATCATCACGAACGACCTCGACATCGTCTACACGATCATCTGGTCCTTCGCGCTGGCCAGCATCCTGGGGGCGGCGGCGTGCTTCCTGCTGAGCCGCCCGTTGGCGAAGCTCAGCTTCGTCCGGTTCCCGGTCCTGGCCGGCGGGCTCATCGTCGTCCTGTTCACGGCCGGCTACCAGGATTCGGAGCAGATCGCGCTGCTCCAGGTCATGCTCCTGCTGGGCGCCATCGGATGGGTCATGAAGGTGTGCGGTATCCCAAGGGCACCGTTCCTGATCGGCTTCGTGCTGAGCCTGCCCATGGAGCGCTACTACTTCCTCACCGCGAAGCTCTACGAGTTCGACGCGTGGATCGTCCGCCCATGGGTCCTGATCCTGCTGGCCCTCCTCGTCGTGCCGACCGTCTTCTCGCTGGTGAAGAAGATCCGCTCGCGTCGTGCCCCCGACGAGCAGACCCTGCCGGAGGACGAGGAAAGTGAGGGAGCAGAGCCCCCGCGAATCTGGAGCGTCGTTGTCCCGGCAGTGTTCCTGCTGGTCTTCCTTGCCGCCTTCGTGATCTCCCGCCAGTACAGCAGCCAGGCCAGGCTCGTACCTGGGCTCGTGACAATGGCCGGGGCGGCGATAGCCGCCGGCGCGCTGGTGGCCGGGATTCGTGCGCTCCGCCGAGCAGAGCCGCAGAAGCCCTCCCAGCGGGAGACATGGGCGGTCGAATGGCGTGCTGTGCTGCGGTCGTTCGCCTGGCTGGCCGGGTTCGTCGCACTCACCTACGTCCTCGGTCTGCTGCTCGCGGCGCTCCTGTTCCTGCCGCTGTTCCTGCGGCTCGTGGCGGAGATGCGCTGGCGCGGCGTCGTCATCTACACGGTGTGTACGGTCGGGGCCCTGGCCGCCCTGGCGGCCCTGGCGGACGTCGCGTTGCCCATCGGCTACCTCACGCCGGTCGGGTTGCTGTGAGCAAGCCGGTCGCCCCCCTTCATCGCGCGGCCGTCGGACTGCTGGCCGGGACTGCCGGGGGGCTGTTGCTCATGTGGCTGCAGGTCCCGGCCGGGACGCTGGTGGGTGCCGTGCTCGGCAGTGCGGCAGCCGGCTGCCTGGTGAACGCACAACCGCACCCGCTCCAACGCTGGGTGCGCACGGCCGGCTTGGTATTGATCGGTTGTGTGTCGGCCGCGCGGCTTGACCGGGACGCCTTCGAAATGATGGGGCTGGTCGCTCTTCCCGTCCTGGCGGCAGTGGTGCTGCTCCTCGTTCTCAACGCGGCACTGGCACGCTGGCTGGTGACACGCCATCAAGTCGACCCGGCCACGGCGGTTCTCGCATGCGCGCCTGGCGGGCTCAGCGAGCTCTCCGTACTCGCCGTCAAGGAAGGCGCGGACGTCGGAACCGTCACGGTCATCCATCTCGTCCGCGTTCTGCTGGTGGTGTTGCTCGTGCTGCCGGGGCTCACCTTCGTCCTCGGCCGGTTGACGTGACGAGCGCGGCCCCGGTGATGCTTCTCGGGTTCGCCTGTGCCGGGGCGGCTCTGGGCCGGCTGCTGCGGCTGCCGATGTGGCCGATCACCGGTGCGATCCTGGGAGCCGCAACCGCTCCATTGCTCGGGCTCGACGGCATCGCACCGCCCGGCTGGTGGTCGGCCGCCGGCCAGATCCTGGTCGGTTCCGGCGTGGGTTCCATGGTGGGCCGGAACTTCTTCGCCTCCGTACGGCGAGTCAGCGGGCCCGGATCCGTCGTGGTTCTCCCGATCATCACCGTGGGAGCGGGGGGCGGGGTGATACTCGCCGTCACCGGACTCCTCGACCCCACACCGGCTCTGCTGGGATCCATCCCCGGGGGCGTCGGGGAAATGGTCGCGGCGACGGCGGGGCTGGGCGGGGACAGCGGCCTGGTCGCGGGGATGCACCTGATCCGGCTGGTCGTGGTGCTGTCGGCGCTGCCGTGGATGCTGCGCCGGGCCCGCCGCCGGCATGAGCGGGGCGGATGACCGTGTCAGGCTCCGAGGAGCACGGCGAGCCGGATCTCGCGGGCCCGGCGCATGTGGGCTCTGGCCTGTTGTTCAGCCGCCTCACCGTTGCGTTCCTGCACCGCCCGGGCAACGGCCGCGTGCTCGGCCAGGACCTCGTCGGGGCGGCCCGGGTGCACCAGAGTCGTCGCCGGCAACCGTCGTACTGCGTGCTCGACCTGGTTGAGGAACCTCTCCAGGTACGGATTGGCCGCCCCGGTCCGCAGGGCCCGGTGCCACGCGAGGTTCAGTTTGGACAGCCGGCCGACGTCCTCGCGCTCGGCGGCCTCCCGCATGGCGGCGTTGATCTCGTCGAGCTGCTCGACCAGCCCCTCAGGACATCGCACGGCTGCCAACCGGGCGGCGAGACCTTCGAGATCCTCGCGGATGACGTAGAGAGCGAGCACGTCTTCCAGGGACAGGGAAGCGACCATCGCGCCGTGGTGGGCGGTTTTGACCACCAGACCCTCGTCGGCCAGCCGCTTCAACGCCTCCCGGATCGGCGTCCGGCTCACCTTGAAGGCGGTCGCCAGCTCGCTCTCACGCAGCCAGGCGGAGGGAGAGAGGACGCCGTCGAGGATGGCTTCGCGCATCGCCCCCGTGACGTCATCGGTCGTGCGACCGCGTACCGCACCCTGGTGCAAGTAGGCGCGAAGGCGCTCCACCGACTCCTGTGACTGGTCGTTGATGCCGCTGGTCGTAGGTGCTTTGTCCTCCTGCACGCACTGAACCGTACGGGAGTGGTCAGATCGTCCGCAAGTTGAGTACAATCCACTATTGATTGCATGCAATGTGGATGCGAGGAGTGCGCATGGCTGGTCGCCGAGTCATCGTTGTCGGAGCGGGTAATGCGGCGCTGTGTGCGGCGTTGGCCGCACGGGAGCAGGGCGCCGAAGTCCTCGTTCTGGAGAGGGCGCCGAAGAAGCTGCGCGGCGGCAACACCGCATTCACCGCGGGTGCGATGCGGGTCGTCTACTCCGGTGTCGAGGACCTGAGGAAACTGATACCCGACCTGACCCGGGAGGAGATCGACAACACCGACTTCGGGAGCTACCCCGCCGACGCGTATCTCGACGACCTCGCCCGCGTCACCGAGTACCGAACCGACCCCGAACTCGCCTCCACCCTGGTGGAGAACAGCCTGCCGACCTTGTTGTGGATGTCGGAGAAGGGCGTGCGCTTCGTGCCGATCTACGGGCGGCAGGCCTTCAAGGTGGACGGCCGCTTCACGTTCTGGGGAGGGCTGACCGTCGAGGCGTCCGGTGGCGGAATGGGTCTCGTGGAGGCGCTGACCCGGTCCGCCGAACGAGCGGGCGTTCAGATCGAGTACGGAGCGCGAGCCCTCGACCTCCTGCAGGACGACGGCGGTGTGCGGGGGGTGCGGCTGCGTCAGGCCGGCCGGACCCGGGAAGAGCGCGCCGACGCGGTCGTGCTCGCCAGCGGGGGCTTCCAGTCCAGCCCCGAGATGCGGGCACGCTACCTGGGCCCCGGATGGGACCTGGCCAAGGTGCGGGGAACGATGTACAACACCGGCGACGGCCTGCGGATGGCGCTGCGCGCCGGGGCGAGCCCGGCGGGAAACTGGTCCGGCTGCCACGCCGTGGGCTGGGACCGCAACGCCCCCGAGTTCGGGGACCTGGCGGTCGGGGACCACTTCCAGAAGCACAGTTACCCGTGGGGCGTCATGATCAACGCCCACGGCCGGCGGTTCGTGGACGAGGGCGCCGACTTCCGCAACTACACCTACGCCAAGTACGGACGCGTGATCCTGGAGCAGCCGGGCCAGTTCGCCTGGCAGGTCTTCGACCAGAAGGTCACGCATCTCCTCCGTGACGAGTACCGGATCCGCCAGATCACCAAAGTGACCGCGCCCACGCTGGAGAAGCTGGCCGAGAAGATGGACGGGGT